>NZ_JASCPK010000016.1:0-66949 GCF_029959385.1 Pseudomonas sp. PS01303 | reverse complement strand
GGGCTTGCTCGCGAATGCGGTTTATCATTCTGAATAGATGCCGGATGATCCACCGCTTTCGCGAGCAAGCCCGCTCCCACAGGGAGTCACGGCGTAGCCAAAATCGCGGGCACAAAAAAAGCACCCCGCAGGGTGCTTCTTTCTAAACGATCGGCCTGTTACTGGCCCGGCTCGTTCTGCGACAGAATCAACTTACCTTCCTTGTCGACCGGAATCTGGTTGCCCGGATCACGATCCATGCGCACTTTGCCTTCCTTGCCATCCAGCGAATAACGCACGTCATAACCAACGACCTTGTCGCTGATGTCATTCACCGTGTTGCAGCGGGTTTGCGTGGTGGTGTAGGTGTCGCGATTCTGCATACCTTCCTGCACCTTGTTACCAGCATAACCGCCACCAACTGCGCCAGCGACCGTGGCAATTTTCTTGCCGGTGCCGCCGCCAATTTGATTACCCAACAGACCACCTGCCAGTGCACCGACTACCGTACCGGCAATCTGGTGCTGATCTTTTACAGGCGCCTGGCGAGTGACCGTTACATCCTTGCACACTTCACGTGGTGTCTTGATCTGTGTCTTGACCGGCTCAACGGCCAAAACCTGCGCATACTCAGGGCCGCTTTTAACCAGGCTGTAGGTGGCAACAGCACCCCCGGCAGTGACACCGACAGCACCCAATACCGCACCAACCAGCAACGACTTGTTCACATGAACCTCCTGACCATCACATGCGGGACGCGCCCGCGCTTCTCCCAGCCTTGGAGCATAAAAAAAGGCGCGAGTTCAACTCGCGCCTTTTTTGGCTGACAACCGGGAAAACGCTACGCGTTATGGACGGTCGTCGACTTCCTTCTCAGTGTTTGCAGGAGGAATCAGGTCTTCTGTGCTCAGGTTCAGCCAGATCAGCACCACGTTGGCGATGTAGATCGACGAGTAAGTACCCGCCAATACACCAATGAACAGTGCGATGGAGAAACCGAACAGGTTATCGCCACCGAAGAACAGCAGTGCCGCAATCGCCAGCAACGTCGAGATCGAGGTCGCCATGGTGCGCAGCAGGGTTTGCGTGGTCGAGATGTTGATGTTCTCGATCAGCGTCGCCTTGCGCAGGACACGGAAGTTCTCACGCACCCGGTCGAATACGACGATGGTGTCGTTCAGCGAGTAACCGATGATCGCCAGTACCGCCGCCAGTACCGTCAGGTCGAAAGTGATCTGGAAGAACGACAGGATACCGATGGTCACGATCACGTCGTGGATCAGCGAAACAATGGCGCCAACCGCGAATTTCCACTGAAAGCGGAAAGCCAGGTAGATCAGGATGCCGCCGAGCGCCAGCAGCATGCCGAGGCCGCCCTGGTCGCGCAGCTCTTCACCGACCTGCGGGCCAACGAACTCGACGCGCTTGACCGTCGCCGGGTTGTCACCGCCGAGCTTCTGCAGCGCTTGCGCGACCTGATGGCCCAGCTGCGGGTCTTCACCCGGCATGCGCACCAGCAAATCGGTGGTTGCACCGAAGCTCTGCACGATGGCTTCGTGGTAACCGGAAGTTACCAGCTCTTCACGCACCTTGGTGACGTCGGCCGGACGCTCGTAGGTCAGCTCGATGAGCGTACCGCCGGTGAAGTCCAGGCCCCAGTTCATGCCCTTGGTAGCGACACTGAACAAGGCCAGCAAGGTGAGGAATACTGTGACGCCGAACGCGAAGTTGCGAACGCCCATGAAGTTGATTGTACGTAACATGGCAGCCCCTTAAATCCACAACTTCTTGAAGTCACGTCCGCCAAAGATCAGGTTGACCATTGCGCGGGTCACCATGATGGCCGTGAACATCGAGGTAAAGATCCCGAGGGACATGGTCACTGCGAAACCTTTGACCGGGCCGGTGCCCATGGCAAAGAGAATCCCGCCAACCAACAGAGTTGTCAGGTTGGCGTCGAGAATCGCGGTGAATGCCCGGCCGAAGCCTTCGTTGATTGCACGCTGCACGGTCATGCCGGCGGCGATCTCTTCACGGATCCGCGAGAAGATCAGCACGTTGGCGTCGACCGCCATACCCATGGTCAGCACGATACCGGCGATACCTGGCAGGGTCAGTGTTGCCCCCAGCAGCGACATCAAGGCCAGCAGCAACACCATGTTCACTGCCAGTGCGACAGTCGCGATGATGCCGAAGAAGCGGTAGATGGCGATGATGAACAGCGACACGAACAGCATGCCCCACAGCGACGCATCGATACCTTTGGTGATGTTGTCAGCACCCAGGCTCGGGCCGATTGTGCGCTCTTCAGCGAAGTACATCGGTGCAGCCAGACCACCGGCACGCAGCAGCAGTGCCAGCTCGGACGACTCGCCCTGACCGTTCAGGCCAGTGATGCGGAACTGAGCACCCAGCGGCGACTGAATGGTCGCCAGGCTGATGATCTTCTTCTCTTCTTTAAACGTTTGCACCGCGACGTCTTTTTCGACGCCGTCGACCATCTGCTTGACGTAGGTGGTCACCGGACGCTGCTCGATGAAGATCACCGCCATGCTGCGACCGACGTTCGAACGGGTTGCGCGGCTCATCAGCTCGCCACCGTGACCATCCAGACGGATGTTCACTTCAGGCGTGCCGTGCTCGCCAAAACCGGCCTTGGCGTCAGTGACTTGGTCACCGGTGATGATCAGACCACGTTCGATCTGCGCAGCGGGACGATTGCCTTCACGGAACTCGAAAGTCTCGGAAGTGGCTTTCGAAGCACCCGGCTCTGCAGCCAGACGGAACTCAAGGTTGGCCGTCTTGCCGAGAATACGCTTGGCTTCGGCAGTGTCCTGCACGCCTGGCAGCTCAACCACGATGCGGTTGGCGCCCTGACGCTGGACGATCGGTTCGGCAACACCCAGCTCGTTGACGCGGTTACGTACCGTGGTCAAGTTCTGCTTGATGGAGTATTCACGGATTTCCGCCAGCTTCGCCGGGGTCATCGCCAGACGCAGTACCGGTTGACCGTTGAGATCGGCCGGAACAATGTCGAAATCGTTGAAGTTCTTGCGGATCAGAGCACGAGCCTGTTCGCGGGAGTCTTCATCACTGAAGCCCAACTGAATGGCGCCATTGAGTTGCGGCAGGCTGCGATAACGCAGTTTCTCTTTGCGCAGCAGGCTCTTGACGTCGCCTTCGTAGACTTTCAGGCGTGCATCGAGGGCTTTATCCATGTCCACTTCCAGCAGGAAGTGCACACCACCGGACAAGTCCAGACCCAGCTTCATCGGGTGCGCGCCCAGATTGCGCAGCCATTGCGGGGTGGTCTGTGCCAGGTTCAGCGCAACGACGTAGTCATCACCCAATGCCTTGCGCACAACGTCTTTGGCCGGCAGCTGATCTTCAGCCTTGGTCAGACGGATCAGACCGCCCTTGCCGTTGGCTGCCAGCGTGGCTGCCTTGACGTTGATCCCGGATTCCTTGAGCGCAGTGCTCACGCGATCCAGATCAGCCTGATTGACTTGCAGCGCAGTGCTTGCACCGCTGACCTGAATGGCCGGGTCATCAGGATAAAGATTGGGAGCGGAATAAATCAGACCGACCGCCAGCACCGCCAGGATCAGAATGTATTTCCACAGAGGGTATTTGTTCAGCATCACGCCGCCCGTTATGAACGCGGGGCGCCTTGCGCGCCCCGTCGATTGAGTAGAAGTTGTTACCTTTAGATCGCTTTCAGCGTGCCTTTTGGCAGCGTGGCGGCGATGGCGCCTTTCTGGAATTTCATTTCGACGGTGTCGGAAACTTCCAGAACCACGAAGTCATCGGCAACTTTGGTGATCTTGCCGGCGATGCCGCCAGTGGTCACAACTTCGTCGCCCTTCGCAAGGCTGCTCAGCAGGTTCTTCTGCTCTTTGGCGCGCTTGGCCTGTGGACGCCAGATCATCAGGTAGAAGATGACCAGGAAACCGACCAGGAAAATCCACTCGAAACCGCCGCCCATTGGGCCAGCAGCAGCCGGTGCAGCCGCGTCAGCCATGGCGTTAGAGATAAAAAAGCTCATTTAGCACTCCAGTTGCAAATGTTGAATCTTGGGGTCAGAAAACTCAGTCCAAAGGCGGAACGGGGAGCCCGCGTTTGGCGTAGAAGGCATCGACAAAGGCGGCCAATGTACCCTGTTGAATAGCCTCGCGCAAACCAGCCATCAGCACCTGATAATGGCGCAAGTTATGGATGGTATTGAGCATGCTTCCCAGCATTTCGCCGCACTTGTCCAGGTGATGCAGATAAGCGCGGGAGAAGTTCTGGCAGGTATAGCAATCGCAGGTCGGATCCAGCGGCGATTCATCATGGCGATGGAACGCGTTACGGATCTTCAGCACGCCGGTATCAATGAACAGATGCCCATTGCGGGCATTACGGGTTGGCATCACGCAATCGAACATGTCCACACCGCGGCGCACACCCTCAACCAGATCTTCCGGTTTGCCAACGCCCATAAGGTAACGAGGTTTGTCAGCCGGCATCATGCCCGGCAGATAATCCAATACTTTGATCATCTCGTGCTTCGGCTCGCCGACCGACAGACCGCCAATGGCCAGGCCATCGAAACCGATCTTGTCGAGGCCTTCGAGCGAGCGCTTGCGCAGATCCTGGTGCATACCGCCCTGCACGATACCGAACAACGCTGCGGTGTTTTCACCGTGGGCATTTTTCGAGCGCTGAGCCCAACGCAACGAAAGCTCCATCGATACGCGCGCGACATCTTCGTCAGCCGGGTACGGCGTGCATTCGTCGAAAATCATCACAACGTCCGAGCCCAGATCGCGCTGAACCTGCATCGATTCTTCCGGGCCCATGAACACTTTGGCGCCGTCGACCGGGGAGGCGAAGGTCACGCCCTCCTCCTTGATCTTGCGCATCGCGCCGAGGCTGAACACCTGAAAACCGCCGGAGTCGGTGAGGATCGGGCCTTTCCACTGCATGAAATCGTGTAGGTCGCCGTGCTCCTTGATCACTTGAGTGCCAGGACGCAGCCACAAGTGGAAGGTGTTGCCCAGAATCATCTCTGCGCCCGTGGCGACGATGTCACGCGGCAACATGCCCTTGACCGTGCCGTACGTGCCCACTGGCATGAACGCCGGGGTCTCGACGGTGCCACGCGGGAAGGTCAGGCGACCACGACGGGCCTTGCCATCGGTGGCAAGGAGCTCAAAGGACATGCGACATTCGCGACTCATTCTGTTTCCTCTGGGCCGGTTTCTTTAGGGGCAGTAGGTGCGGGGTTACGGGTGATGAACATCGCATCACCGTAGCTGAAAAAGCGGTAACCGTTGTCGACGGCAGCCTTGTAGGCGGCCATGGTTTCGGGATAACCGGCAAATGCCGAAACCAGCATCAACAGCGTGGATTCCGGCAAATGGAAGTTGGTCACCAGGGCATCGACCACATGGAACGGCCGGCCCGGGAAGATAAAGATATCGGTGTCGCCACTGAACGGCTTGAGCACGCCATCGCGCGCAGCACTTTCCAGCGAACGCACGCTGGTGGTGCCGACAGCAATCACCCGACCACCACGCGCACGACACGCAGCCACCGCATCAACCACGTCCTGGCCGACTTCCAGCCACTCGGTGTGCATGTGGTGATCTTCAAGCTTCTCGACGCGAACAGGCTGGAAGGTACCGGCGCCCACGTGCAGCGTGACGAACGTAGTCTCGACGCCTTTCGCAGCAATGGCCTCCATCAGCGACTGATCGAAATGCAGCCCCGCCGTCGGCGCCGCCACCGCACCCAGACGCTCGGCGTACACGGTCTGATAACGCTCGCGATCCGAACCTTCGTCCGGACGGTCTATATAAGGAGGCAGCGGCATGTGCCCGACGCGGTCGAGCAGCGGCAACACTTCTTCAGCGAAGGCCAGCTCGAACAACGCGTCGTGACGCGCGATCATTTCCGCTTCGCCACCGCCGTCGATGAGGATCTTCGAACCTGGCTTCGGCGACTTGCTGGAGCGTACATGGGCCAGCACGCGGTGCGTATCGAGCACGCGTTCGACGAGGATTTCCAGCTTGCCGCCGGACGCTTTCTGCCCGAACAGCCGCGCCGGAATCACGCGGGTATTGTTGAACACCATCAAATCGCCCGGGCGCAAATGCTCAAGCAAATCAGTGAATTGACGGTGTGCGAGGGCGCCGCTCGGCCCATCAAGGGTCAGCAGGCGACTACCGCGACGCTCGGCCAAAGGGTGGCGAGCGATCAGCGAATCAGGGAGCTCGAAAGTAAAGTCAGCAACACGCATGATGGGGTTCGTCTAGCAGGGCCCGAAAGTTTAGCGGAAATATCGAAAATAGACCATGAAACGTGATTGACCAACGGTAATCTCATCTCTATACTTCGCCGCCATTGAGCCCTGATGGCGGAATTGGTAGACGCGGCGGATTCAAAATCCGTTTTCGAAAGGAGTGGGAGTTCGAGTCTCCCTCGGGGCACCATATAGCTGTATCTGAGAGTCTCTACCAGTCTCTCAGACCCAAAGAAACCGGCCACTTGGCCGGTTTTTTTGTGTCTGTCTGTCTATCCCTGTCCATCCTTATCCGTTGTATCCCTGTATCCCTGCTTGTATCCTGAGAAAAGTACCGAACTTTGGGATACAAGGATGAAGCGCGCAGACATCAAGCGTCGGCCTCTCGCAGATACCACACTCGCTGGATTGGAGCCGGAATCAAAGGAATATAGAGAGCTGGATGGAAATGGCCTCTACTTCAGGGTCAAGCCTGATGGAGGCAAATCCTGGCAGCTCCGCTATAAACGCCCGGCGGGTAATTGGGCGTGGATGGGGCTGGGGGGTTACCCAGAAGTAAGCGGCGCGCTAGCAAGAGACAAAGCTGCCGAGCTGCGTAAAGTAGTGAGTAGTGGCGCTGATCCCCTCGAACAAAAGCGATCAGCAAAAGCGGCAATCGATGCAGCTAAAACTCGAACCTTCCGAGCGGCTGCCGACGCTTGGCTAAAGGCGAAAGAAGAAAAGGGCCTGGCCCCGTCCACCCTAAATAAGATTCGCACATACCTCGACAAGGACATTCTCCCAGCGCTCGGGGACAAACCTCTCGACGAAATCACCCGGACAGATTGCGCAGATCTGCAGGCATCCATAGAAGCGAGAGACGCTCACAACGTTGCGGAAAAGTGTCGCACCTGGATTAATCAAATCTTCGGTCGAGCTATTGGATTAGGCTTGACCGAGAACGACCCGGGAAGCCGACTTCGCGATATCGCCGCTCAAGCACCGAAAACCCAACAGCATCCTCATTTGCTGGAACCTGAACTTGGCGACTTTCTGATCGCGCTAAAACATACACCCAGCAGACTAACAGCCCGAACCGCAGCATGGCTCTGCATATGGACGGCATCGAGACCGGGAATGGTCCGCTTGGCCGAATGGAAAGAGTTCGACCTTGATAAAGCCATCTGGACGACACCGGCCGCCAAAATGAAGATGCGCAGGGATTTCGTGTGCCCACTTCCTAAGCAGGCGCTATCCGCTCTAAAAGAACTCCAATGTCTAACAGGGCGCGGTCGGTGGTTGTTTCCCGGCGTCGGAGCCAAGAACCCGACAATCAGTGAAAACACCATTAACAAAGTCTTTGCGACGGTTGGCTATAAAGGTCGCTTGGTCGGCCATGGAACTCGCCACACCGCTAGTACTTTGCTGAGGGAACACGGGTGGCCAAAAGAGCACGTAGAAGCGCAGCTAGCTCACAAAGAAGAGGGAATCTCTGGGATCTACAACAAGGCTCAATATCTCGATCACAGAGTGAAGATGATGCAATGGTATGCGGATTACCTAGATCAGTTGGCTGCTCGGAATGTCACTCACGCCCCCCTTGATGAGGTGGTATGAGCGCGTACATCCGTACCCCCTCCAAAAGCGGTGTTACAGGTGTTACGCGTGTAACGACCTATACGAAACGCCTGAATTCATTGGCTTTCACGTCAGTTACACGAATGAGCGGTCGCCCCTGCACCCGGTGTAACGCAGCCCAAACGTGTAACGCCAGAACAATCCCTCGTCCGCTGCGGGCCGACCTCCAGCGCTCGCCTGAAAAGGGGCTTTCGCTGGTTACGCTTGCAAAACATAGGGCGCGGGATCAAGCGTTGCACGTTCCTGGAGATGCTGGACAATGACTCATGATCAGATCATTGCTCACTCAGCATTAACGTCTGGCCTCAGGGGCTACCTGTCAGATCAATCGCTTTACGCACTGTGCCGCGAACAACTTACTGACGTGTGTTATTTGATCGATCAGTGCTGTCTGCGTGTCCAGACTGGCGGCATCGATAGCGATCTCAGCAGCATGTGCATCAAGACGACCGAGCATGAAGAAACCATTTTCCAGTACGCCTCTACCGACCACAAAGCGCGCCTTGCACACTGGGTTCGCCAATACAGCAACTGTTACGCCGCTTCAGAGCGAGAGGCGCATGCGGCCTACATCATGGCCTGCGCTGTGAAGGCACTCGGAGTCTTGGCCGATTGGATGCACGAAGCCGATCAGAAGATCTGGTCATATGTGTCGAAGCTTCCGACCGACTGGCCGTGGGATTTCTACTGCAATTTTGTGGAGACCCAGATTGATCCCGAAGAGCGCATTGAGGCGCTCGATCAATATGCACTTTATCTGCAACCGATTACCTCACTGCCCTGCCTAATCGATGATGAGCTGACTCCCGTCGCTGATCGGGCGATCAAGAACGTCATTCGCACGAAAGGCGGCATCATCAGCGGGATAGAGCGCGCTCAAGAAATGAGTGCACGCGACGCGGCAATCACTAAACAGGGCCGCCACTACTCGGCGAGCGGTATGTCAAAGAGGGACATCACCACGAAGGTGCTTTCATGGCTGAAAACGGAGGTCGCAAAACCACCCGCACAGCGCCCAGAGTGGATCGCCCTTGAAACTGAAAAGGCGTTGTCGCGCAAAAGCGTAGAGGTGATTCTCAAACGCAACTTCGTGGTGTAAACCTGAAATTTCAAATGGAAGTGAACTGCTCACCGCCGCTCAATCGCTAGACCATTGCTCTCGTCAGTCCAAACCAATCGAGAGCAATACCAATGACAAAGAACATCGCCCAATTCACCGCTCCAACCTTCTCGAATCTTGCCAGTCCTTTCGACTCCGCTTCCGCCGTACCCGACTTAGCCACTCCGGTTGACCCCACCACCACCCTCATCAGAATGCCGCGTCTTGAGATCGCTACGGGACTCAAGCGCTCGACTCTCTACAAGTTGATGCAGTGCCCTGAAAGTGGTTTTCCACGACCGGTCAAACTGAGCAACAGCAACGCACGTGGCGCGCCGGTTGCCTGGGTATTTTCTGAAGTGCAGAGCTGGGTCAAAAGCCGTATTGAAGCGCGCGATCAGGTGGCCGCATGAAGCGCAACTTCAGCCGATTCAAAGGCCCATTTCTCGACTCGTATAGCATCGGATTCAGCCTCTATCAGCCCGGCGCGATCAACTGGCGTCATCGCACCATCGCGGGCGTGAGCTGGAACGGCGAAGAGCAGGAAGCGTTCTTTTTCACCCCTGACGGTCTCGTGCTTCCACTCAAAGCCAACCCTTGGGAGCTTCCAGAACTGATCCGCAAAAATGCGGTGCGCAGAGATTTTTCAAGCGTCCACGGCACCGGCCATTTCGCGATGAGCCAAAGCCGCCTCGCTTCACTGAAAACGCGAGGCATGACCGACTGGGTCACCTACTGGCTGGTGGATCAATCGGCTGGGTACGCGAACGATCCGGCGGTATGGCAACGCATCACGGATGAGGATCTCGCCGTGGAAAAGACCGCTACAGAGAATCTTCACAAAAGCATGCGCTTGACCTCGGATCTGACCGAGTACGTGGATGAGTGCCTAGCACAGCGTCGCGATGTGATGGCCATCGAATACCGCCGACGTTGCGCCGAAGACAGCAAGATCTTGGCTTGGCTCAAAGGCGAAACACCACCGCCGCTGTTTGCCTTCGCGCGGGAGGCAGCATGAGCCGGAAGATCGCCGATAACGCTTTGATGCATCCGTTTTCGGTGCTGCGCCGAATTGGCTTTTCGCCCCGCCTCATGCAACGCCTTGAGCGCTACCGCAGCCAACAGGACAAGCAAGGTCGTGTGGTCAGCGTACTCAGCTGGGCCGACGGCACCTGGTGCGCCTTGTCCATGCACTGCGAAAAAATCGGAGCCGTGATCGCCGACGAAGGCCAGCAAACGCAAGCCTACGAAGACGCCCGCTCGATGCTCAGCGGCGGTTTTCTACCCCTCCTATCCCTGCGCTGGGAAGCCCATGCCTGAAACGAAAACGCCTCCGGGGGCGATCCGGAGGCGTTGAGGTCAATCTACATGCACGAACAATTTATGCCGCACCTGAAAAAACCGCAAGCCATCAGCGCAGTTGCACTTTCCAAAAACGGACGTTACTCTTCGGCCGTCGCTGCAAACTCAGCGACCGGGCTTGGTAACCCGTTGAACAATAGGCGCAACAGCGCCCATATCTCTTTTGCAGGCGCTTTTTTTACGCCCGCAATTTCGTTTTATGGCGGCTGTGCGTGGGAGACCTTCGGGTCTGCCGGGTTCCTATTGTCCCGGTTTACCAACCTGCGCACAGCTGCCACCCATTCGCTTGGTAACGAACGTGGCAGCTCCTCAACAATAGGAGCTTCGCCAGATGCACGCCCTCAATCCGTTCAAAAATCGCGCCGCTGCACACCGTGCAATGGCTCTCGCCGCTTTACACGCCAACTCCAGCCTCGCTACACGTCTCTCCCGCTACAACAGCCACATGGCCAAAGCCCGCGCGCTCGAAACCGCAGGCGGTGCCCAATGAACAACGCCCTGAGTTTTGCCCTCCCTGAAGATCTGCTTTGCGTTAACCCTGCCGCAAGCGCCGGAGTGCCAATTGACGCCATCACCTGCGCCATTGATCGTGCCGACTCGGTGCTGACGCTGCTGGAGGATCACTTCGAAAGCGAATCCTCGCGCCTCGCCAATCATGTGATCGCCGCCGTCCTCTGGGACGTGCGCGGCACTCTCGGCTTGATCAAAACCCTCACCTTGCACGGTGACAACACCTCGATTCCGGCCGCGCAGAAAGGTGGTGCGCTATGACCACCTCTACCACCCTGGGTCACGCCACCTTTACTCGCGTGAATGCCACCGACTTGAAGTTGTTCCGGGTCAATGCCGGAGTACCGGTCGAGGATGCACTGGAGATGGTTTCCCTGCTGCAGCATCACGCCAACCAGCTCAACTTCGACGCCGCCATGAGCGACAGCGGCGAGCGTTTCAGTTGGCCTGCTCTATATCTTGGCGAGATGGCCAAAGCGCTGATCGACGACATCAACGACGCGCTGTTTCTGCCGAGGGCTGACACATGAGCCAACGCCCGAACAACAACACAAAACGCCCAAGCTTCGCCGACGTGAAAGCCGCCGCGCTGAAAGACATTGATCGTGTCCTGTCGCACTGGCTGCCCAACGGCAAGCGCGTCGATGGCGGCAAGGAATACACCGCCCCGAATCCGACCCGCAGCGATAAGCGCGCAGGTTCGCTCAAGATCAATTTAAGCAAGGGCACATGGGCCGACTTCGCTACCGGTGACAAGGGCGGCGACCTGATCGATCTGGTGCGCTATCTGGACGGCGGGACGGACGTCGAAGCCTGCAATAAACTGGCAGACCTGCTCAACGTATCGCCCGGCGCCGCCAACGCGAAGCCAGCGCCTGCCAAGGCAAAAGCGCCTGAGTGGAGTGCCATTCAGCCGATCCCGGCCGAGGCCATGAACAAGTGCCCGGCCAAGCATCGGCAGCACGGCGTGCCGTCCAAGGTGTGGATCTACCGTGATGCTCAGGGCCAGCCGCTAATGGCGCTCTACCGCTTCGACCTTGCCCCTGACGAGGATGGCAAACCGAAGAAGGTCTTTGCACCCCTGACATGGTGTCAGCGCACCGATGGCCAAACCACGCAATGGCGCTGGCAGGGTCTGCCCGATCCGCGTCCACTGCTGCGCCTTAATGAGCTCGTCCAACGCGCTGACGCACCGGTTGTACTCTGCGAAGGCGAGAAAGCTGCCGATGCCGCCGCAGAACTGATGCCGGACCACGTGGCCACCTGCTGGCCGAACGGTTCCAACTCCTGGCACAAAGCCGACCTGACACCGCTCAAAGGTCGCGACGTGTTGTTGTGGCCAGACAATGACGTCAGCGGCACAGCCTGCATGGAAACCGTAGCCAACAAGCTTCGCGAGATCGGCGCCGCGTCGGTACGAGTCATCGCTCTGGAGGTGTTCAAGCGCAAGCCCACGCTGAAGAACGGGGCCGCTGACTTCGCCAAAGGTGGTCAATGGGACGACGGCGACGATGCAGCCGATGCACTTGCCAAAGGCTGGACAGCGCCCCACTTCGCCAAACTGAAAAGCAGCGGTGAACTGTTCGGTTTGGTTGTGGAAAAGTCGGAGCCTGAGCAGGCCAAGGCTAATCCAGAACCGAAGGCAAAAGCAGCAGCCAAGCGTCCCTCGAAGCCAAAGAATGACCTGATGCCCGGTGGTTTTCGCCTCACGTCCGAAGGCGTCTTTTATGCGAGCGACGACGGCGAAGCGCGGCCAGTGTGCTCGCCTCTGGAAATCCTTGCCCGCACTCGCGACGACAAAGGCCAGAACTGGGGCCTGCTGGTCGAGTTCGACGATCCCGACGGCGCCAAAAAACGCTGGAACATTCCGGCGCGAACCATGACAGGCGACTTCGGCAAGGACGTACTTGGCCCATTGGTAGACATGGGGCTGCGTCTGGCCGGAAGTCGGTCCGGACGCAATGCACGCAACGACCTGCAAAGTTACCTCGGCGGCTTCGACAGCGCGCAACGGGCACGACTGGTCACGCGTTTGGGTTGGCACGAAAGCGCCTTTCTTCTGCCCGAGCAGCAGGTCGGCGCACACAGCGAACACCTGCACTTCTACGAAGCCGGCTCTCAGCTTCCGCCGATCAGCGAAGCGGGTACGCTCGAGCAATGGCAAGAGCAGATCGGCGCACTGTGCGTTGGCAATCATCGCTTGGCGTTCGTCGTCGGCGTGGCCTTTGCTGGCCCGCTGCTGCACATGCTGGGCCATGAATCCGGTGGCTTTCACTTGTACGGCGACAGCTCCGGCGGCAAGACCACGCACCTGCAAGTTGCCGCCTCGATCTACGGCGGCCCGCGTCTGGTGCGTTCGTGGCGCTCCACCGACAACGCGCTGGAATCCATCGCAGCCGCGCATTCCGACGGCCTTTTGGTGTTGGATGAAATCGGCATGTGCGATCCACGCATCATCGGCGAGACGGTTTACATGCTCGGTAACGGCACCGGCAAGGCACGCGCCAATGACCGAGGCCAAGCAGGCCGACAGGTACAAGAGTGGCGTTTGCTGTTTCTCTCCACTGGCGAGAAGACACTGGCCCAGCACATGGCAGAAGCCAACAAGGAGCTGAAAGCGGGTATGGAGGTGCGCATGCTCGCGGTCCCGGCCGATGCGAGCAAAGGCCTCGGCATGTTCGACACGCTCAACGGCTTTGAAGATGCGGCGGCACTCGCCGACGCGCTCAAGGCTCGGGTAGCGAAGTATTACGGCACACCGCTTACCGCCTTTCTCACGGCGCTGTGCGAACCGGGCAAGCGCCACGGTTGGTCCGCCATCCTGCGCCGCACGCTTGAAGGGTTTATCACCCAGTCGCTACCGGCCTCGGCCAGCGGACAGGCACACCGTGCAGCCGCTCGCTTCGGCCTCGCGGCCGCAGCGGGTGAGCTGGCCACCGCGATGGGGATCACCGGCTGGCCGGACGGGACAGCCACCACCGCCGCTCGCGTGTGCCTGAACGCATGGATGAATGAGCGTGGCGGTGCCGGTAACTTCGAGGGCGATGCGATCTTGGCGCGGCTGCGCCAGGTCATCGAGCGCTTCGGCGAAAGCAGGTTCACCCGCTGGGAATCGGCAGCGGCAAAGATCGACGAACACGGCCCGCGCACCATCGACCGTCTCGGTTTTCGCAAGACGCTGGAGCACGGCCTGGGCGACTCCCTGCACACCACCAACACCTATTACGTACTACCAGAACTATGGCGCTCGGAGATCTTCCGGGGCATGAACATCACTGCGGTGAACAAGGAGCTGCTACAGCGTGGCGTTCTTGAGCCGGGAGGTGATGGCAAGGCGTCGAGTTTGATCCGGTTGCCCGGCTTAGGCACGCAACGCTGCTATGTCGTGAAGACGATTCCGGGAATGGATGAGAGCGAGGCTCGGGCTGCCTGAGGGCATCTCTGCTGATCGAGGTAGCGCCGGCTTATTCCCGGCCTCGCCAGCCACTCAACCAACCCCCAATCGAATTGAACAGAGACTAAACACATGAACGAGATTCAAGACCTGAAAGACCGTCGCGACCAACTGCGCAGCGAGGCAGAACGGTTTCACGCCGAAATTCTGCCACTTGAGACCGTGCTGGAAAGTGACGACCCCATTGAACCGGATCGGAAACGCGAACTGCGGGACAAGTACAACGAGCTGAAACGGAATTTCGATTCGCGCAACAACAATGCCGACCTTTTGGATCGGAAGATCAGTCGCCGTGAGAATCTTCTCAACTGCGATTCCCTGATGGCGGGTTACATCGAGGCGATGGATAACTGGAAGGCTGATGAGCAGGAGCTCAACGAAAAGCGCCAGAGCCTCAGCACCCGCTTGGAACATATCCAACGACAAGCGGTAGAGGACATGGCCAAGGCCCGGCAGGCCGAAACGGACGCAGCCACTGCGTACGCACAGGCCGTTGCATGGGGCGATACCGAAGGCGAGAAGACCGCCAACACCGACGCACAAAAGGCGGCGAAGAACCTGACGGCCGCCGCCGAACATGACCGTCGGCAACATCTGATCATGGCCGCTTTGGAGCAAGAGCTGTTCACCGTAGATAAATACATCACTGAAGCGCAGGAAAAGCACAGCGCGATAGAACGCACCGCGCTTTGGCTCTCGCAGACGGTACTCGAGGAGCGATGGAACGAGGCCGCGAAAGCGTTGTTCGAGGTGGGTGGAAAGCTGTGGGCTAATTACAAACTGCTGGATCTTGATCATGTCGGGATGATGAATTTGGCCGTACCCGAACAAGGCGAAAATCATGGGCGATGGACATGGCACGAGCTCATAGACCGCTCTTACCAATACAGCGCGCGGGACTTAATCCAGCTCGACAGCCTGCCGGTGCAGCAGCAGTCCGAAGATATGAGCAATCCAGAACAACGTAAGGATGAACGTAATGAACAAACCAATACAGAACAGCGCGAGCTGGTCTGACACGCTCAAAACTCGGAAGGCTCATCTCAACGCCCTGTTGAAAACCATCAACGCAGGAACGGGCAAATCGAGTCCAATACAAACGCTGACAATTAACGCCATAAAATCGGAAATGACGCATATTGACAGCCAACTGAACCGTCGAAAATAGTGCTGAACTTATAACCAGCTCATTTTATCTTATTAGTTACGCACGCCCACTCTGAACAAGGGAAAGACAATGTCCAAACTCGCAGAATACCGTCAGCTGGAGAAACACCTCGCCGAGCAACTCCAGGCACTGGAAGCACTGAAAGGTGATGATGGGCTGAAGAAAGAAATCGAGTTCGAAACGAAGCTGCGCAAGCTGCTCGAACAGTATGGGTTTAGCCTGAAGCACATCGTCAACATTCTAGAGCCGCAAACCACGGCGCGGCGCCCAACCGTAGCTCCGGCCGCCAGTACCCGCAAACCACGCGAACTCAAGGTATACAAAAACCCAAATACCGGTGAAGTGATCGAAACCAAAGGTGGGAATCACAAAATGTTGAAAGAGTGGAAGGAAGAACACGGCGCCGACGTGGTTGAGGGATGGCTGGACAAGTAGAAAAAAGAACCACACCTGAAAAAGGGCCCAGACGGGCCCTTTTTGCTGCCAGCCTTTAACGCATAAAATCAGCCGTCAGCGCATCGCCGCATGGTGAAAGACACGCTGACGCGAATGTTCTCACTGGAATCGTTGCGGGTTGCTTTTTGAACGATACCTGTTCGGCCTGGAGTCTGGGTGATCGGACGAGAGCCAATGAATTTCTCCTACAACATGGCGAAGGCCAAAGCAGTACGGCTAATGCCCCATTGTTTTGTCATGGCATGGGTGTTGATTGTTGATTGTTGATCATGGCTTAAAAAAATTCGACTATTCCGCCCACTTCTTGGCCATGCTACAGTCCTTGCCAAGCCTCTCACCATGGACGGAAGTATGTGCATCGCCCTTCCAAAAAATTCACCTTGCTCTTTTTGGATAGCCTGCTAATGACCATCTACGTTGATAACGTCAAAGTGAAATGGGCAGGCAGTGAGTGGTGTCATCTAGTCGCAGATACGTTAGATGAATTGCATAGCTTCGCTTTACAATTAGGTCTTCGGCGCCAGTGGTTCCAAAGCTCTGCCTCTTATCCGCATTACGATATTAAATTAGCAGTTCGTACAAGGGCTATTCATCTCGGTGCGGTACCAGGCACTAGAAAGCAGATAATAGAGTGCGCAAAAAAATTAAAGATGGAGTATCAGACGCTTAAGGCTGATGCAACGCCACAGCTGGACTTTCTCTTTTAAACACGAATTCCAAACTGGAGCTGCCAGTGTTTATTAAAGGCGATACTGTAGATGATCTTCTAAAGAAAGTTTTTAAAGAGATCCTTGAAAACGGAACAGACGCAGAGCCGACCAAAGGCAAAACAAAAGAGCTATCTGGTGTATTGCTTAAGCTAAATAACCCATTGGGAAGAATAAGTCGCACCGAAGGAAAGGGTACAATCTTCAGTTGCTTGGGCGAGCTTCTCTGGTACTTATCTGGTTCAAACCAACTTAATCAAATCCGATATTACATTCAGGACTACCATAAGTTTTCAGATGACGGTAAAACGATTTTCGGAGCGTATGGGCCAAAGCTATTCGGCGCGGATGGCCAAATTCCAGCAGTTATCAAGTCACTTCAGCAGCGCTCCTCTACCAGAAAAGCAGTAGTGCAGCTTTTTTCCAGCTCAGATATAAAATCGCACCACAATGATGTCCCCTGCACCTGTACGCTTCAGTTTTTAGTCAGAGAAGGCAAACTTAGTCTCTACACGTCCATGCGCTCCAATGATGCATTCAAGGGACTTCCACACGACATCTTTGCCTTCACAATGCTTCAAGAATTAGCTGCCCGCAAGTTAGGACTACCCATGGGAGAATATGGACATTATGTCACTAGCCTGCATCTCTACCTGGATGACCTAGAAAGAGTTGAACTCTTTCAGAATGAAGGCTGGCAGGAAAAAGTCTATATGGCTCACATGCCCGAGGGTGATCAGACTAGTAATGTTCTCCGACTACTTAAGCATGAACGAGAGTTGAGACTGCTGAATAAAATAGCTTCTAAGAAGCATTCTGATGACTACTGGAAAGACTTATCATCTCTTCTTGAGATCTTTAATCTAGTAAAATCCAGAAATTTCGCACAACTGGCTGGCATGGAAAACTCGATAACGAACATTGAGTTGAGAAGCCTAGCAGCGCGGAAAATAAAGCTATCTCAAAGAAGTGGAGCATAAATTGCGAGCAACTGATCATATCGTCTCGACCTCTGATGCTCAGCTGAACATCTTAAAAAGAATGATCCACCTCATTCACGAACAGCTGCTGAACAAATTGGACGTCATCACCTGGGCTGCCCCGATCCCCTACTTTGGGGATCCGTGCAAAGCGACTATCGCAACCGTCGGTTTAAATCCAAGCGACAGAGAGTTTGTATCTTCTGATGGAGTAGAACTCGCAAATACAGCTAGACGATTCCACACTTTGGCATCTCTTGAATTAAATAGCTGGAATGATTTGAAGCTTGCACAACTAGAATCTATACATGATACATGCACAGAATATTTTTCCAGAAACCCCTACGATGGTTGGTTCAAGCCTTTAGATCTACTCATAAGCGGAACCAATGATTCATTCTACAGCTCATTATTTCACGCCTGCCATTTAGACCTAATACCTTATGCAACAGGCATTAAATGGGCTTCCTTGAAGACTTGGCAGCGCGAATCTCTACTGACGATATCCGCCAATTTCTTAGGTCAAGTTTTGAAATATTCGCCAATCAAAATATTGATTTTGAATGGGAAGACAGTGGTGGAAAATTTTGAGCGAGCAAGCGATGTATCGTTTCGCAAAGAGCCGATGAAGGACTGGTGTTTACCGCGAAAGAACGGAAACCATATTAGCGGATTCAGCTATGAAGGGAAAATTGCGAGAATAGCGGATGTCGATATAGGCAGAGACATACACATATTAGGTTATAACCATAACATCCAAAGTAGTTATGGAGTGACTTCGTTAGTGCGAACATCCATTCAGGAATGGATTTCGCATAAGACCAAGGAGATCTTAAATTGATACAAGCTAGAAATCCTCTCAAGCAGTCATTGAGCGCTAAACTCGATCGAGCCGTGAACGATGGTTTGCCCCTACCTGGAGCCGCAGCGATAGAGAACAAAGCTGCACTTTTGGAGCAATTGGTAGAAAGCATTCGACGAGTAGACTACGTGGCTGCGATTGCTTCAAGACCGATCAGTCCTAACCGTGCTAATCCAAGCAGCGATTACTTCGACCCAATTCGCGCAGCGGTCTTGAAGGCGCAAGCCGGTGATTTTGAGGAGGCTAGCTGGTTAGTTTTCTTGGCAACGCATTTTGGCAAGGCCAACCGGACAGGCTGGCTCTTAACAAAGGATGTGTATGGGGCTCTCGGCGCTGCACATAACTGGACATGGCCTCTGGTCAGCACTAATCCTGTTGCCATGAGTCAATGGATTGCGGGCAATCAAGCCGTATTGAGAAGCGGCGGCCGAAAATTTGGAAATCATCGTAAATATGAGTCTCTCGATCCGGCAAAGAGCAATTCAACAGGAGAGGTTATTGAGAGCTATGTTAATTGGGTAATGCAACATGGCTCCCACATGGGTCTCTTTTCTCACGCACTGATGGAGTCTGGCGGGAACCAAAGAATTGCGTTCGGCACGCTCTATCGCTCAATGGGCGCGGTAAAGAGGTTTGGTCGAACTGGAAAGTTTGATTATCTAACTATGATTGCGAAGGTGGGAGTTTCCACTATTGTGGCAGATTCGACCTATATGGCTGAGGCAACTGGGCCACTGAAGGGGGCGCGCCTACTTTTTGGCGGTACAACCACAGCTGACTTGTCTGCTGTGGTGTTGGAGCAAAAGATACAGCGATTGGACAGCGTCCTAGACGTAGGCATGCAGGTCATCGAAGACGCCCTATGCAACTGGCAAAAATCGCCGGGCAGTTTCGTAAAATTTAGAGGCTGATCAGATGGAGGACCATGAATACCGAACTTTCAATTTATTCATATGGCCCGATTTCAATATTCTTTCATGCTGCATTTGCCCTACGACGATTCCAGGTGCAATTCCAATAGACTTGGAAAACTTTATAATACTTCTGTAGTCAGTGGCATGCGCCCTCATACTGTCCCTGAAAGTCTTGGGGATGAGTGTGATGGCTGCAAAGTCATTGGCTTCTTTCTCATCTTGCGTGCATTCAAATCCTTCACCCTCCACGAATGTCGACTTCCGTCCGTGAAGGACTAAGTGTCCGATTTCGTGGAACAATGAGAACCAAAAATGATCATCTGATAAGTAGCGAAAACTGAGCATGATAAGTGCTTTTTCGTTTGTGACGAATTTAGCCATGCCACTAGCGGGGCACCCTTCTGGTGTTTTAGAGATAACTAATACAATACCGCAATCGTTTAGGATGGTTTGTAGTTCAGGGATAAATACTGCAGGCTTGGAAATGTGCGTGAGTACTCTTATCGCTTCAAGACTACTAAGAAGTCGATCTTTATCCCAAGACCTGCAAGAAATTTTCGAGGCTTTGCTTTCTCCAAATCTCACCCATGCCGCTGTCGCACCAACTTCTTGATCAAACGTCTGACTCGTTCGGAAGCGGGTTTCCCTAGTGAATTCCGCACTAACATCTTTCCACGCGCTTATGTCGGGTATACCAAAATAATCGAGACAATCGATTACTTTTTTAGATTTACTATCCGAATCTGGAATCCACCCGAAGGTTTGCATACTTTTTATTGGTAAATCAGCAAGCCAGCTATCTTCTGTCTTCGTAGTTTTCCTGTATATCCGCGAGACGTCTTCACGATATTGTTGTTCTCGCGCTAGCCAAAATTCGGCGTCGGGACCGATTACTTCAGCTAGTTTATGAGCTAATAGCTCGCCTATTTCAAGACTGCCATTGAAAAGAGATTTGATGCCATTCAAATCATAACCAATGTCTCTTGCCAAGCATTCTGGGCTGATCTCCCGATCATAGAGAATATCCAGAATTGTTTCGCCGGGAGGTGAGACCCAGGTTGGCTGAAACATAGAGTTACTCATCATCATCTTTTCCAATCTTTAACAGTTTTACTGACGTCACAGAACCCCAGTTTACATTACCAGAGGATAATATTGGGACTTGTTGATGAGCGGCACTGAACAGGAGATGGTGATTCTGATGGAGCTTAACCACCACCAACCCAGGTGGAATGGCGTTAAGCTCGGCAGGTTTTCCGACGGGGAGATAAAGGATATTTGACGCTGCACGAATATCTGCGAGTCGCCTGAACAGGCTCTGCGCCAATGCTGGCGGCAACTCCTGGAGGGCAATCACTTCGCTGGTGCAAAGGTCGCGGAGTACCTCTGTCTCAAACGCCAATTTCAACGCCATTCTGTCCGATTCGTCCGTGATGTGATGGATACAGTGGCGTAATGATACCCCTTCGGCTGGGCAAACACATCGCCTGTCTTCCAGCGGTTCACCAATGAACCCATACCCATCGCGATCGCTCCTAATATAACTCCCCGGTTGTTCCTAACCTGAGCGCTGTAGCATCGCCACACATCTGTGCGGATCGAGTCGAAACCTGCACACGTTGTTCCACGGTATAGCAACCTATCAAGGGATCCGCCAGTCTCAGAACGGCATGCGGCTTTCGTAGCTTCTGTCTGAGATTGGCCCCGCAGTGAACGGCAGACACTGGACCTGAAAAGATCTACGTGTACGGGACTATTTGCCTGCACAGCCCCTATCTCTTCAGAAGGCGGTCTGAAAACGTTACACGTTTGGCGATTGTTACACCGCCCCCTCTAAAAGATACCAGACCGTGTAACGTGATTATTATCCAATGAAATCAATAGGTTAATTAAAATGCTACACCTGTAACACTAGTTACACGCTAATTTCTGACTGTCTGCCCCACTCCCCATCAGCAATCAGTTCCACCAGCGGAGACATTCCAGCTGGAGCTCGGGGCCCCTGAGCAAAAGCGACATATACGGGGTCGGAAACCCGCAGGACCTTGTTAGCGGGAGAACTCCCAGCTTAGTGAACAGGTGAACCCGGTGAACTGCCGGTTCACCTGTGCATTTGCCCTACGGAATGACGTCTTTGGGGGTCACCATTACCGAAACGGTAACGATGGCTGTTTTTCAACGTGATTCTTTCAATTTCAATGACTGAAATTTCAGTAACTCTTGAGTCCTCCCACTAACGAAACCTCGCGGGTTTCCGACCCCGTGCAACTGCAAAACTCCCAGGGTCCCCGGCACCTAATTCGAGATGAAGATCGGATGACCTTGAAAATCGAACCCTGGCAAGGCCCGCTCTAAATATCCAAGGGTTCGCGATTCTAATAGGGCTTTGGCATCTGGCAGCAGTGCATGTACCTCACCTCTGGTGGGTGCTCTGTCCAACCGCTTGCTCTTCACCAGCTCAACCAGCTCAGCACGAAGACGAGTAGCCGCCTGTTTTGGACCAATCCTCGCATAGACCGAATCTCTCACCAGAAATGTCGGGAACGCCTCTTTGTACACTTCAACCAACGCGTTCCAACGTAGGTCATGAAACTCCTTACCTACTAGCTCTTTCACCATGGCAAACGCCTGCTTGTGCTTTTCTTGCGATGCGTCCCAATCAGCGTAGGTGTCGGCCATGTACTGCGCTTCCTGTTCGTCTTCAAGTTCACGACTACGATTAATGCTGTCGAGAACCTCTTGTGCCTGTGCGATCAGTAATGAGTCATTCGTTATGATCCCGACATCCAGAGCAAGAAGAGCGGCTCCATGGGCGATGCCTTCGCTTTCGTAATCATCCCTTTCGCGCTGCTCGAAAGCCCCGAATCTAATTTGTAAAGCTTGGCTCACTGCCTGGTTGGAATGCATTGCTAACACTCTTATCTTGAAATTTGAAAAGCGTCACACCGGTAGAGACCGGTTATAGCAGAACCTTCCACCGGCGCAGCCACATGTGCCCATCCATAAAGTGCATGAGGGGGCTGCCATGCAGCAAAAACTCGACAGCTACAAAGGCCCACTTTCCAATACTCAAATAGCTGATGGAATGAACGCCGCGTTACAAAACGCGGCACGTCTCGCCAAGGATGCCAGATTGCTTATTGACGCTGGTCGTCTACCTTCAGCCGTATCACTCGCAATCCTTTCCATTGAAGAGGCCGGGAAGATTTCAATTCTCCGCTCATTGGCTTTTGCCGAAAACGAGCAGGATCTGAAAACGGAGTGGAGGAGGTATCGGTCTCATACCAGCAAGAATCTACAGTGGATTCTTCCCCAACTGGTGGCCACTGGAGCCCGATCTCTGGATGACATGCGCCCACTGTTTGACGAGGATTCGGATCACCCGCATCTGCTGGATCAACTGAAACAAATCGGTTTCTATACTGATTGCCTGGGGAGCAAAGCTCATTGGTCACTTCCGGAAGAGGTCATCGACCTCGATCTGGCGAAAATGCTCGTCAACACAGCAGAAATCTTAAGCTCCGGCTCCCAGACGACTGAGCGAGAGATCGCACTATGGGTTGAACATCTCAAGCCTGTTTGGAATCGGAGTGACCGACAAATGAAGCAGGCTTTGATCGATTGGTATGGAGCTATGCAAGAGGAAGGCTTGAAAGAAGCCGGACCAAACAAAATGGAGCAGTTCGCTCGCGGTGGACTGGTCGATTGACCTGGCCGGGCCCCCGACTTACCCTTTTGTAAAGCACAGCACTTATGACCATGTATCCCTACATGTATCCCTTGCAGCATAAAAGGGCTACAGACCACGGTTTATATGGAACGCTCGAGTCTCCCTCGGGCACCAAAATTAAGAAAGGTCTTGCTTAGCAAGGCCTTTTTTTTCGCCTGCAATAAAGCCCCTCAGATTATGTAGGAGCTGCCGCAGGCTGCGATCTTTTGACCTTCAGCTTCTCGACCGACGAAAACCCCAAGGATCATCACCATGGAAACGTCACTGGAAACAGTCGCCCTGTTCTCCCTGAAACTCGCGTATGAGGAAGAGGGCCTAAGCCCGATCCTGCGCGATGACATGGTCATGGGTGACTACCAGCGAGATATTTTCGAGTTGTTGGTGAAACGTGGCGATGTCGAGACTATTCAATTGAAGATGAATGAGTGCCTCGGCCTGGCGATGGATGCCTTGGGTGGTGTTGAGAAACCATTGGGGCGGGAGTTGCAGAAGTTGTCAGTTGAGTTCAGCGGGGCGCGTTCGCTGGAGCAGTTGGATCAGCCGCTCCTTGCGCTCAAGGGCTATTTAAAAGAGATACTATAGGGATTACTTGAGCCAACTAATATATATAGAACCCTACTGTAAATCCTTGCCAGCGCCCGAAACGCACCTAAAACTCAGCCTCACATAACTAAAAATACAACTACCTAGCATTAATAACAACTCACCACACTAAGAACGAATCGGAATTTCGTAACGCTTAAAAATCTCAAGGCTCGCAACTTTAAGATGATAACTTAAAAAATCATTCGCCATACTAGGATCAGAAAAAACGGCAGAATATTGCATGTCAGCCCCTCTCGAAATCAAACGCTCTGATACTGTAATATTATGGAATTCAATAAATCCCTCTACAATCTCCCTAAAGCGGGGAGTCGTATGTCGATAATCAGACGTAGTAAATGTAGTAAGAACCCCGGTCTTGCGGCAAGCAATTTCGCCCCCAGCGATCTCAAATAAACGTTTCTTTCTATCAGAAACAGAATTAGCAACTGATCTCTGGCAAGCTTGATAGAAGCAAGATTTCAAACTAGGAGAAGTTCCCCTAACGCATGTTTTGTAAGAGAAATCTGTCTTCGACCCATCATTTCTGTGCACATGAAAACAACTCGATGGATGGTCAGTCGATCTGCCCCGATAAATGCCTACAACACCACTTCCAATCTTTAAGTCAGCGTCTGGATGTCTCTGAAGCAACTCATAAACAAATTCTTCATCTACCGCATCTAGATACTCATCATCTTCATAACGATCCAAAATACCTTTAAAAAATGCGTCAGCTTCACCTTGCTTATCAAATTTGATACTAGGCAATACTATTGGCTTTGAAACACCCATCACTCACCCCAATATTTACCAAACCAAGTTAGACCTTTCCATATTGACACCGCCAACAAAACGAACCCACATCAATTCTACAGATAATAAAACACTATTCCCCCTGATTCTTGAAAAAACTTTTTCATTTCTTTTTTGTCGATCCAACCTTCGATCCAATACCCTCTTGAAAATCCTCTATGACGCGCCTTTCAAAGACGCCATCTGCAAACGCCCCTAACTCTTTTTGCTTCAGCTTATTCACCACATACTCTAAACCATCATCTTTAGAGAAAACTTGACCGGCCATAAGTTTTTCCGAAATTTCCGTTGGAAGCCCGTATTCCTCGAGAGTTGAGAAGGACGAAGGTTGAAATAAATGCTCAATAGATGCGGCAAACGCTATATAATTTGCACCTTTCAATCCTCGCTTCACAAGTACAACATTCAACACCTCATTAAGCGAAATCAAATATTTCGGATAATTGAACGATGCCCACCCCCTTAGAAAAGCAAGTACATTTTCAACTGAGTCATCAGGTGAAGTACCAAAGTCAATTTGACTTTTTATCATTTCCCGCCTGAACCTTGGAACGCTTCTTAACGCGTACAACCTCCAAACATACAATGTCATCATGGATGACGTACGCATAGAACTCTGCCGGGCAGTTCCAGCACCTCCGAGCTGTTTCCATATAATTTCAGATGTAGCTTTTATGTCTTCATACCTAGGGCGGCTTGACCAAACTAGCTTTTGCAGTTCACGAACATCCAAGCCATACAAATATTTTGCAGTATCTAACAGATACTCCGGTTCTATCCCCGACAACTTCCTCAGAACTTCTACAGGCAGCAAATCTTGTTTAGTTAGCAGATCCACTTTGCCCTGGAGCCCCACTGGAACTAAACCTTCGGGTAGATTTATAAGAATACTGCTTGGAGTTGTTTCTGTAGGATTGAATGACGGTATATCAACGAAGGGAAGATTTTCTTCTGGAGGAGCATCAAAACAGTAAACACTTCCAACAAAGTGCTTAAACATCCTACCTGATCTTCCTCTTATATTATTAAATGTAAAAAAATCTAGAGGTTTTTTATTCAGCGATCCGTCATATACGACGACATTTTTTGCCGCTGTATTCACTCCTTCAATCAAGGTCGATGTACAGAGAAGGATATTCAGTTTCCCTTCTTCAAAAGCTCGAATCATGAATCGGCCTAGAGATCTCGGTAACCTACCATGATGTATACCGACTCCATGCATTAATGCAACAGAAACCAACCATTCATCATGATAGTGCCGAGAGGTCCATTGAGCGGCCTCGATCAGCTCTTCATCTTCAGAAAGCGGCACATCCCTTAATGCCAGATAATTCTTAAGAAGCTTTCGAGTACTCGCCGGAGACTGGCAATACACCAACGTCTGCCCATCCAGCCCGTCTAGCAAGTTTGCGAACGCCTCCTCTCTACTTGGTTTTTTGCTAAGAACGTGCAGTTCAATTGCGACCGTTTGAAAGTCTTCGATATAAAAACTACACTTCAAGCGGTCTGTTACGATCTCGGGTATAGATTTGATTGAAGGACCAAGCAGATAAAACTGAGCGCCCGTCTTAACTAGCTTTATGAGTGCTTGATTGAGAAGTGTTGCCCTATCACCCTCACCAGAAATTGAAAGCTTATAAAATTCGTCAATAGCAAAAAAATCGACATCTGGAATTTCAGTCTCCATTGCCAAAAAGCGCTCTTGTGTCAGTACAAAAATATTGCGCTCACTCTGCTCCTGTCCTCCCGTAGTTAAAATATTATAACGCCCAACGAACCTTGACATTCTACGACGAGTCTCTTCTACCAACGCCAGCGTTGGCAAAATCAATACAATATTCGAAAAGTTTTTTTCAGATATAATCACATCAATTAACAAGCTTTTACCATAAGATGTGGGAGCGCTTAAAATAACCGACTCACCAGCCATCAGTTTTCTCAGAATCCTAGTCTGCGAGCTATGGAGGACATAATTCTCCATCTCTTTTTCCGCTCGGTTACTCGCATGTGTAAATGCGCTTCGAAGTGATAAGCTCTCGAGATCCGACGCATATGGATACAATCCAACCTGCATAGCCAACTCATCAACTATATTTCGATATAGAACATCAAGCCTATCACGCTTCGCGAGTGTCCTAATTACAAACTCCCGCCCAACCTCTAAATTGCTAGAACATATAGCAGATACTACCGAGAGCATTTTGAAGGGTGTATTTACCCACTCACCCCCTCTCAATTCTTTTCGCACAGCCTGATGATCTATCATATCTGAAGAGCCTTTAGGCGTTTATCCAAAGCGGCAATTAACTCTTTTTTCTCATGTAGCGGGATCAAAATCACATGAACGGTTATTGGCAGAACTGTAAAAAACCTCTCTGAATACTGATCATTTAACTTATTTCGAAAACTAGAATATGCATCAACAATTTCATCCCTGATATTACTCTCGTACTCTTTATCTATCGCACCACCTTTCACCACCTCACTATCGTAAGTTAGTAAAACAGGTATGCAAGCTTGCCGAAACACTTTATCCAAAGATGTATTTTCGTGAAGTAATTCCCTTAGCTCTTCCGCCTCGGGCCACTCCGGGTCTATTTTATTTCTTATCAGAATAAATTCCGACTTAAGGTAGTCAGTTTCCAAATGGTCAACTATCTCCTTGACCACATCGTAGATCGCCCTAGAAACCTTATTATAAAATTTGGTTTCACCTACCCAGAGTTCAAGCCCGTCGTCTTTCTTCACTACATGAACAGCGTCGAATCCTTTCACCGTCTCGTTAACTGAGCTCTTGTAATAAATCTTATTTATAGCGGGAAGCGTTTTATATACTTGCCTAATGGCTATATGAAGCAATATCTCACCAAACTCGCCTCGCAATCCGTACTTTTCCGTATCGTAAACAATTTTTGCTGCACGCTTTATAATCCGCAGTGCATTATGGTGGCCAATTTCATTTATCTCAGAGTAACTTAGCGCGAACTCTGGCAACCACTCTATTATATGATCTGCAAACTGATCATTTCGCCACTTACCGCGCTCAAAGCCAGCACAGAGAGCAAGGTCATCACCAATCCCCCCAGACTCATGAAAAACGACACTTAAAAATTTGTCCGGATGTTTCATACGCGAACACTCAAGTTAATATGAATATTACAAACCAGCACACAAGAAAATATAGTCTTTAATTTCTTAGTAAGTATCATAAAAACAAAAGAATTAAATTCGACACAGAAACCCATCAATCGCAATAGCAAATTACAGCCACGCACGTCGGCACTACTCGCTGACAATAGTAAAAACCCGAGGTATTGGCTCAATGATTTAGCATGGGGTGTATGCGAGCAACGAGAAGGGGGAATAGATAGCATTACGTCTTCCTTTAACGAGATGCAAAAAACTCCGAACCTCGCTTGAATGGAGGTCTTTGTACCGAAGCTACTATTTTGCCATCGTCCCGTCCACCCTAAATCTTTACCGAACAAACATTGAAACATCCACATCGCACTGCTATGGCCAGCGATCTTAAGGCGCAGCAGCCCCGTCAAAAAAGCTCTCCCCCCACCATATTAGGCACGCCAGATCATCCGCATTCAGCTCTAATTCAATGTACGTGCTGAGAGATCACTTTCGAAATCTCGACCATCGAGGTCTTCCCGGTGAATTCGAATTTCACTTTCCCCAGCGACGAAAAGTAAATCTCCAGCTCCGAGTCCAGATCGAACGTCCCCGACGTTTCCACGGAATACGCGACGATGTTTTTATACGGCAGCGACGTGAAGTCTTTCTTGCTGCCGGTGATGCCTTGAACGTTGACGGCGATGATGCGTTTGTTGGTAAACACCACGCCATCACGCATCGACTTGTAGGAGTCGATGACCTCTTCCCCATCGAGCAATAGTTCGGTCACGCGTTGCGCGTACTCATCGTTTTGCTTGAGCTTGAAGAAGCCTTTGTTGTTGAAGTCGATCATCTGTCCATCCTTCTGTTCGAGAAAACATCCTGGTCGTGCTTCGTATCAGTGACGCGCGTCTAGTACAAAAAATATCTTCCGGAAAGCCTTTACCAGGATGACCAGCGTGGCGCGACGCTACTATTTTGCTATCTTGCCGTCCACTGTCGGTTGGGGCATCGAGCGCTTCGACCCGCGCTGATTTCAGGAGAGAAAGACGATGGATGTGTTGGTGTTCTTTGTGGTTTGGCCAGCGATGTGGGTGTGGGTGGTCAAAGTCCGTGGGACTTGGAATCTGTTGCTTGCCAATGTGTTGGGCGCTATCAGTGGGCTGATCGTTGGCCTGACCAGTGCGCAGTTGTGTGAAGGACTGTTCGGTTCAGCGCGGCCACCGGTGCCTGGCGTTATCGGCACCCTGATGGAAATGATGGCGACTGCCGGTGCGCTCATCGGCGTATGGATGTGGGTCGCACGCCGCTCGCAAGTTGAACCTCCAATCGCTCGTCAGCTTTTGGCTGCCCTTTGCGGCACCGCGGCGGGCATCACTACACTGGCGTTTTTCGCCCTGACGTAGCGTTCGTTTGAGCAGTCGGTGAATGTGTTCGTGGCGCCAGACGTCGATTTTGATATCTTGCCGTCCATCAACAGCGCGCTGTCTCAACACGCGCTGCTTCAAGCTTTTTGCAGGTTAAGGAAAGGATCGAATGGAGTTTCTGCGTTTTCTGGCGTTCATCGCCGCCTGGGGTTTCATGTGGCGCTGGGTAGTGAAGAACCGCGGCAGCTGGAATCTGTTCTACGGCAATATCGTCGGCGCAGCGGGCGGTTTCATTGTCGGGTTGGTGGTGCTGTCGATCACGCTGTCGCTGCTGCCATCCAGGCACAGCGCTGAACAGGCGCCGGTCGAAAACACCGTCGCGCAGAACGTCGAGCCGACTTCTTTACTGCCTGAGTTCGAATCAGCGGCGGCACCTGCTCCGCTCGAAAACGCGCCGAACTTCGCCGCCATCGAACCGGACAACACGCCATCGCCGCCGGATTCTGCGCTGCTGCCGAACTACGCCAGCCGCGCGCCGACGTTGATCTCGGAAAAAACCGTACTGGATCAAAGTGACGAACAAGGACGCAAAGCCCTGACCGCCCTGAGCAAAAAACTCGGGCATGACGCTGACAGCGACAAGTCGATGCTCGCCTATGTCATGTGCAGTCCGCTGGTGACCAGCACGTTGCGCTTCCCGGCTTCGGCGCGTTTTGCCGACAGCAAGGCGATCACCACCCAGCGCTTCAAGAATCAGGTGTACACCTTCAGCAACAGCGTCACCGCGCGCAACATGAACGGCGACGATGTCACCTACCGTTTCGACTGCTCGGTGCAAGAACAGGCGTCGTCCGGTGAATGGCAGTTGTTGGCGCTGAAGCTACAGAAAACCAACTCTTAAGCCTCACTTAAGGGTTCAAGGCGCCGGCTGCGCTATCATCGCCGACCTGTGCGCCTTGAGCTTTGTCCCCGGATGTCCGCAACCCTTGATGACCTGACCCCGCTGCCACCTGTTTTGGCCGGCCCGCTGCTGCGACGGCTGGAACCGACTCGGCTGGTGTTGTGGCTGGTCGGCACGCGCCAACTGTCTCTGACCTTGCGCCTGCAAGGTGTAGGAGAGATTCCTCTCGATGCGGCGAAATGCACCGTCATTCCCGTAGGCCGTCAGGCGTTTGTTCATCTCATCGATGTCACCCTGGAAAACGCCCTGCCCTGCGACACCCTCGTCGACTACGACCTGCTGATTGACGACACCCATGGCATCGCCGATTGGGCGCCCCATCTGTTGTATGGCAATGCGACGAGCCCGAACCTTGTTGTGCGTTCGCGGATCGATCAGTTGCTGCATGGCTCCTGCCGCAAACCGCATCACCCGGCGGCGGATGGTTTGCTCTGCGTCGACAAGCTTCTGGCCAGCGAAACCGACCCGCAACAACGCCCGGCGCTGTTGATGATGAGCGGCGATCAGGTCTACGCCGACGACGTCGCCGGGCCAATGCTGCGCGCGATTCATGCATTGATTGCACGTCTCTGCCTGTTCGACGAGCACCTCGAAGGCGCCGTGGTCAGCGACAGTGCCAAGCTCTACGAACACCCGGCGAGCTACTACCACCGCGCGGATTTGTTACCGGCGCTGGAGAGCAACGAGACTTTGCGTGAGCGATTTTTCGGCGGCGCACGTAAGCCGATTTTCACCAGCAGCAGCGCTGACAATCACCTGGTGACGTTCGCCGAAGTCATGGCGATGTACTTGCTGGTGTGGTCGCCAACCGCGTGGACACTGGTTGATCCGCAAGCGCCAGCACTCACGCCCGAACGCCTCAAGCGCTATGCCCTCGAACAAACGCGGATCGATGCCTTCACACTAGGCCTGGGCAACGTCGCCCGGGCGCTCGCGCATCTGCCGAGCCTGATGATTTTCGACGATCACGACATCACCGATGACTGGAATCTGTCCGCGCAATGGGAGGAAACGGCCTACGGTCATCCGTTCTCCAAACGCATCATCGGCAACGCTTTGATCGCCTATATGTTGTGCCAAGGCTGGGGCAATAACCCGGACGCCTTCAAGGATCTGCTGAAGCAAACTCAAGGTTTGAGCGCCAGCGGCGACGATCAATATCTCGACAGCCCGGTGCAGGACGCGCTGATCGATGACTTGCTGCGCTTTCAAAACTGGCATTTCGTGTTGCCGAGCAGTCCCGCGCTGGTAGTCATCGACACCCGCACCCGACGCTGGCGCAGCGAGATGGCGCTCAAGCAACCGTCGGGACTTCTCGATTGGGAGGCCTTGAGCGAACTGCAACAGGAACTGCTTGATCACCCGTCGGCGATCATCGTTTCACCGGCGCCGATCTTCGGCGTCAAGCTGATCGAAACCGTGCAAAAGGTCTTCAGTTGGTGCGGTTTTCCACTGCTGGTCGACGCGGAAAACTGGATGGCCCATCGCGGCGCGGCACAGGTGATCCTGAACATTTTCCGACACTCACGTACACCGGGTAACTACGTGGTGCTGTCCGGCGATGTGCATTATTCCTTCGTCTACGAAGTCCTTATCCGACACCGCAAGGCCGGCCCACGGATCTGGCAGATCACCAGCAGCGGGATCAAAAACGAGTTTCCGCCAACCTTGCTGGAATGGTTCGACCGCCTCAACCGCTGGCTCTACTCGCCGCGCTCACCGCTGAACTGGTTCACCAAACGCCGGCTGATGCGCATTGTTCCGTACACGCCTGAACATGCAGAGGCTGGGGAACGCTTGTGGAATTCGGCGGGAATCGGCCAGGTGTTTTTCAACGAACAGGGGCAACCGCGGGAGATCTTTCAGCACAACTCGAACGGAAAGGTGAAGACGCGAATGCTGGCGCCGGATATGACGGATTATCCGGACTGAGGCCCGACGCTTTTCCTACAGTGAGATTGGTAGCGGACGACATCGCGAAGGGGTTTCGCTGCAGGGGACGCGGGATAAGGATTACAACCTTCTCAGAAACGTCTCCAATGCTCTTGAGTGATACTGGATGTGCTCGCAGACAGTCCTTCTGTGAAACAACCACTGGTAGGTATCGCCTTGTCATCATGTACTCATTTCTGTACGTTCTTTGCATCCAGCGAGGACGACTACATGCAAACCATCAACTACACCACAGCCCGCGCCCATCTGGCCGAAACGATGGATCGCGTCAATGAAGACCGAGCGCCACTGCTGGTAACCCGCCAAAAAGGCGAGCCTGTCGTAATGATGTCTCTCGCCGAGTACAACGCGCTCGAAGAGACAGCCTACTTGCTGCGCTCACCAGCCAACGCCGAGCGGTTGATCAAATCGATTGGCGAAATGCGCGCCGGGAAAGCCAAAGTCAGGCAATTGATCGAAGAATGAAAATCGAGTTCACGCCGACAGGCTGGGAAGACTATTTATGGTTTCAGCAGAACGATAAGGCCGGACTTAAACGTATCAATCTGTTGATCAAAGCAATCCATCGACAACCGTTCGAAGGTTTGGGTAAACCCGAGCCGCTCAAACACAACTTGAGCGGCTTGTGGTCACGACGCATAACTGCCGAGCACCGTTTGATCTATAGGGTCGAGGACGGTGAGATTTGCGTCATCCACTGCAGATACCACTACTGAACAACTCGCCCAATCCCCCTGACAATCATCTCCACCTCCCGCTCATCAATCGTCAGCGGTGGCAGCAGCCGTATCGTTTTGCCACGCGTGACGTTGATCAGCAAGCCATGATCCCGCGCCGCGATCAGCGTCAGATCACGAACCGGTTGCTTCAACTCGATACCGATCATTAAACCCAAACCTCGAATCGCCAGCACATTGGGATTGTCCGCCAGTTCTGCACGCAGCCGCGTCAGCAGACGCTCACCCTGCAGCCGCGCGTTCTCCAGCAAGCCCTGCTCTTCGATAATATCCAGCACCGTGCAACCCACCCGGCAGGCCAGCGGATTACCGCCGAACGTGCTGCCATGGCTGCCCGGCGTGAACAGATCCGCCGCCCTGCCCCGTGCCAGACACGCGCCGATCGGCACGCCATTGCCCAGTCCTTTCGCCAGCGTCATGACATCCGGAACGATGCCTTCGTGCTGGAACGCAAACCAGCGCCCGGTGCGACCAATGCCAGTCTGGATTTCATCGAGCATCAGCAACCACGCCTGACGATTGCACATTTCACGCAGCGCTTTCAGGTAACCGGGCGGTGCCAGTTGTACGCCGCTCTCGCCCTGAATCGGCTCGACCAGAATCGCAACGATGCGCTCGCCGTGCTTCTGCCGCACGTGCTCCAACGCGTCGAGATCGCCGAACGGTACTTTGACGAAATCCCCCGGCAGGTCATTGAAACCCAAGCGCACCGCCGGGCCATCGCTGGCAGATAACGTACCAAGCGTGCGGCCATGAAAGGCGTTGGCCATCACCACCACCAACGGCTGTTCGATGCCTTTGCGCCAGCCATAAAGGCGCGCCAGTTTCAGCGCGGTTTCATTGGCTTCGGCGCCGGAGTTGTTGAAGAACGCGCGCTGCATTCCGGACAACTCGGTCAGCCGCTTTGCCAGTTGTTGCTGCCAGTCGATGCTGTAGAGATTGGAGGTGTGCAGCAGCAAGCCCGCCTGCTCGCTGATCGCGGCAACGATCCTAGGATGCGAATGACCGACGTTGGTCACGGCCACCCCGGCGACAGCGTCCAGATACTCGCGCCCCGCCTGATCCCACAGTCGGGTGCCCAAGCCTTTGGTGAAACTAAGGGCTAGCGGTTGGTAAGTGTTCATCAGGGCGGCGGTCATGACTTCAAACTCCAGTGCAGGTGTGCTGGCAGTATGGTTAGCCACTTGAACTGGATAAACTCGGCAAAACTTCGATCATTTATAAGCAGGACTTGATAATGGATCTGTTCCAGTCGATGAGCGTCTACGTCAAAGTCGTCGAAGCCGGGAGCATGACGGCGGCCGCGTTGCAGTGCGACATGTCGACGACGATGGTCGGCAATCACCTGCGCGCGCTGGAGCAACGGCTGGGCGTGCAACTGCTGCAACGCACCACTCGCCGTCAGCGGCTGACCGAGTTTGGCAGCGTTTATTATCAGCGCTGCCTGGAAGTACTGGGACTGGTCGCCGATTCTGAAGCCCTGGCCGAACAAGCCCTCGATCAACCGCGTGGCATGTTGCGCATCACCGCGCCGCTGACCTTTGGTGTCGAACGCCTGGCGCCAGCGCTCAGCGAATATTCGCTGCTGTACCCACAAGTAAAACTCGATGTGGTGCTGACCAACGGCCGCCCCGACTTACTGGAAAGCGGTCTCGACGTGGCATTTCGACTGGGAAATTTCGAAGAGTCGAACCTGATCGCCCGGCCCTTGACCGATTACACCCTGACCGTGTGCGCATCCCCGCAATACGTGGCGCGACGCGGCATGCCAAAAACGCCTGAAGAGTTGCAGCAGCACGACTGCCTGTCGTTCGCCTATCCGGCCGGCGATGACTGGCAATCAGTGGAAAAACGCTGGCGCCTCAGCGGCCCGGACGGGGAAATCATGGTCGACGTCAGCGGGCCGATGCTGATCAACAGCTCCGCCGGTTTGCATCAGGCCGCGCGCAACGGCATGGGCATCGTCATGCTGCCGGATGCGCTGGTCGAGCAGGATCTGCGTGAAGGCAAACTGGTCAAGGTCATCCCTGATTACCACGCACCGAGCAGGCCGATGCATTTGCTGTACGCGCAGGATCGCTATCGACTGCCGAAGCTGCGCCGCTTCGTTGAATTTGCCATGCGCATGTGGGGGAAATCCTGACTCCGCGCGTGCTTCAACTACGCTCGAAACAACGACGAACAAGGACGTAATCTGAAATGAAAAACACACTGAACGTGCGCGATTTGCATCCCGGCGAAATTGAATCAGTACGGCTGTTTCTGCAACAGCATGGCTGGGGACATCGCGTCGGTTCACCTGAGCATTTTGCGCAACTGATCCGTAATTCACAGCGAACGGCAGTCGCACTGAAAGATGCGCAGATTATCGGTTTCGCCCGGGGCATCACCGACGGTTTATCCAACGGATACCTGTCGATGGTGGTCGTTGATGACCACCATCGGCGAGAAGGTGTAGGTCGAGCGCTGGTTGAACATGTGATGGGCGACAACCCCGACATCACCTGGGTGCTGCGTGCCGGGCGTGACGGGGCTGAAGCGTTCTTTGCCAGTCTGGGGTTTGAAACGTCAGTGATTGCGATGGAGCGACCAAGGCTAAAGTAACGGGCTTTGATTCGATCACGACCCGCCCTTCACCAACACCGGTTTTTCCTGATAACGCTCCGCAAACATCTGCTTCAAATTCGCCACTTTCGGCATGTCGTTGATCGCGATGTATGGATAGCTCGGATGTTCGGTCAGGAAGTCCTGGTGATAGTCCTCTGCCGGGTAAAAGCCGTTGTAGCTTTCCAGTTTGGTGACGATCGGTTTGCTGAAGGCATGGGCCGCATCGAGTTGCGTGATGTAGGCCTGTGCGACCTTCTGCTGATCGGCATTGATTGGGAACAGCGCCGAGCGATATTGCGTGCCGCTGTCTGGGCCCTGCCGGTTGAGTTCGGTGGGGTTGTGGGCCACCGAGAAGTAGATCTGCAACAGGTCGCCGTAGCTGACCTGCGTCGGATCGAAGGTGACCTGCACCGATTCCGCGTGGCCGGTATCGCCGCCGCTGACCCGCTCATATTCAGCGGTGTTGGCCGCGCCACCGGCGTATCCCGAAACGGCTTTCTGCACGCCTTTGACGTGTTGAAAAACACCCTGCACGCCCCAGAAACAACCGCCCGCGAACACCGCGGTTTCGCTGTGAGCCTGGGTGATTTCATCGAGCGTGGGTGGAGGGATGACCACCGCGTCTTCGCCGCCAAAGGAGAACGCTGAGACCTGGCCGATCACGCCGACGACCGCAACGGCCAGCAACATACGACGCCATGTGAATTGGGTTTTCATGTCTGTCACTCCTGATCAACCGAAGGTAAACGCGTAGGCGGAAACACCGGGGTCGAGAAATTCGATGCTGAAGGTTCGATCCTTCACGCCGCCGGACTGCCGCACTAATTGATACAAACGCTGTTCGGTGACTTGGCCAGCGCCGTCGGGGGAGACATCGACGCCATGCGCATCGCCCGGGGCCTGACCATCAATCGACACTTTGAAGCGCACCGGTTTGCCATCCGCGCCCGGCCCGAGCACCAGATGCAGGTCGCGGGCATGGAAGCGGTAAACGATGCGGCTGGCTGTGGCACCGGCGGTGGCGCGTTCGGCGCCGACGTTCCATTGGCCGCCGAGGCTCCAGTCATTCAGGGCCAGATTGGCCGGCGGGACATAGACGGAAACTTTGTTGGGCAGCAGGCTAGTTTCGGGCACGAAATGTTCTGCGCGCTGGTAGCCGAGGTAGGTTTCCGGCGATTGCACTTCGTTCATGTCCGGGGCCAGTTGCACGCCCTTGGCGTCGGCATTGATCAAGCCATCGGTGACGGTTTTCGAACCGGCTTCACGCAACAGTTGTTGAATGACGCGTTCCGATTCGGCGTAATCCCCTTCACCAAAGTGGTGGTAACGAATGCGTCCCTGGGCGTCGGCAAAGTAATGCGCCGGCCAGTATTCGTTGTTGAAAGCGCGCCAGATCTTGTAGTCGTTATCGATGGCCACCGGGTAATTGATGCCCAATTCCTTCATGGCTTTGGTGACGTTTCCTACATCGCGTTCGAAAGCGAATTCCGGCGCGTGTACGCCGATCACCACCAGGCCCTGATCGCGATATTTTTCCGCCCAGGCTTTGACGTAAGGCAGGGTGCGCAAACAGTTGATGCAGGAGTACGTCCAGAAATCCACCAGCACAACTTTGCCCTTCAACACTTGCGCATCCAGCGGCGGCGAGTTGAGCCATTGCACGGCGCCGTCGAGCGGCGGCAACTGGCCTTCGACCGGCAATGAGCCCGGTGCTTTCGCAGCCATTTTCATCGCGCCGCCGGCGGCCATCATGCTGCCGTTCGCCAACTCATCTGCCGGCGGAATCTGCGCCATCATCGTGCCGTTCGCTTCAGGTTTTTTTGCTGAAAGCTTGCCAACCAATGCTTGCTCGAGCCCTCCGGTAGACGCGGTCGATATCCGCGCGAGAATGCCAGTATCAAGACCCAAAGCGATCGCTGCCACGCCGGCCAACATCAACGCGCCGAGGCCACGACGAATCCACTCGCCGGTACCAATCGAACGCTTCATGAAGGCGAAAACCTTACCGCCCAGCAACAGCGCTGCGGCCAATGAGGTCGCGGCACCCGCCGCGTAAGCGAGCAACAACAGCGTGGTGGCGATGCTTGCCCCTTGCAGCGCGGCACCGGTCAAAATCAAGCCGAGGATTGGCCCCGCGCAAGGCGCCCAGAGCAGCCCCGTGGCGACCCCGATCAGAAACGAAGCGCCGGGACGCGGGCGATTGTCCTGTCCGGCGGCTTGCGACAGACGACTGCCGGCCGACACCAGTGGCCGGGTCAGGCGCTCGGCCACACGCGGCAGGAGCAAAGTCAGCCCGAACAGCGCAACGAACAGCAACGCGAGCCAGCGCCCGTACTGATTGACTTGCACCACCCAACCGCCGCCCACCGCCGCCAACGAGGCGACGAGCGCAAAGGTCAGCGCCATCCCCGCCAGCAGCGGCAAGCCACTCTTGATAAACGGCTGCCCGGTGCGAGCGAAGACAAAAGGCAGAACCGGCAGGATGCAAGGGCTGACGATCGTCAGCACACCACCGAGATAAGCGAGAACCAAGAGCCACATAGATTTGTCCTGTGTGAGGTGAAGATCGCCCGCGCTTCATGGCTTACGCCGCCACGGTTTTGAAGGTCATGGCCAGGCCATTCATGCAATAACGCAGACCGGTGGGTTTCGGGCCGTCATCGAAAACATGCCCCAAGTGACCGCCGCAACGCCGGCAGTGAACCTCTTCGCGCGACATGCCGAACGATCGATCCTGGCGCACCGCCACCGCACGCTCCAATGGCGCCCAGAAGCTCGGCCAACCGGTGCGGCTGTCGAATTTGGTCGCGGAGGAAAACAGCGCCAGATCACAACCGGCGCAGGCAAAAGTGCCGACCCGATGCTCGTTGTTCAGCGGGCTGGTGTAGGCGCGCTCGGTGCCTTCTTCGCGCAGGATCTGGTATTGCTCGTCGCTCAGGATCGAATGCCATTCACTGTCGCTGTGCGTCACTTCAAACATTTCATCTGCCTGCGCTGCGCTGACCACTGCAGTGCTGGTCGACAATTTTGGCAATACACCCGCGACCAGGGCTGCAACCCCTAGCCCGCCGCCCGCTAACAGAATCTGTCGCCGTGAAAACATGGCCGCCTCCGAAAATTCCAAGTGCTCTTCATGGAACACAGCCTAGGCTTGGATTGATCGCCAAATCCTCACAGGGAGTTAACGAATTCGTGATAACTCGCCACGGGAAAAACCCGCACAATGCGTCAATCGCGCCGAAGGATTGAGCTTCATGGAACAGACCAAACGCGTTCTCGTGGTCGAAGACGACCAGCACATTGCCGACCTGATTTGCCTGCATTTGCGGGATGAACAATTCGAGGTGACCCACAGCGCCGACGGCGACGAGGGCATGCGCCTGTTGCAACAAGGCCATTGGGACGCGCTGATCCTCGACCTGATGTTGCCGGGGGTCGACGGTCTGGAAATCTGCCGCCGCGCCCGGGCCATGGCGCGCTACACACCGATCATCATCACCAGCGCCCGCTCCAGTGAACTTCACCGGATTCTGGGTCTGGAGTTGGGAGCCGATGACTATCTGGCCAAACCGTTTTCGATGCTGGAACTGGTGGCGCGGGTCAAAGCGCTGTTGCGCCGGGTCGACGCGATGGCGCGCAATCTGAAGATGGATGCCGGCAGCCTCATTCTCGATGGGCTGAGCATCGACCCGATCACCCGCGACGTCAGCCTCGACGGTCAGCGCCTGGATCTCACGCCACGGGAGTTCGACCTGCTGTATTTCTTCGCCCGCCAACCGGGCAAAGTCTTCTCGCGCATGGATCTGCTTAACGCCGTTTGGGGTTACAGCCATGAGGGTTACGAGCACACGGTCAATACCCATATCAATCGTCTGCGGGCAAAGATCGAAAAAGACCCGGCACAGCCGACGCGCATCCTCACCGTGTGGGGCCGTGGTTATAAATTCGGTACCGAGCAGCCATGAAACTGACCCTGACGCAGCGCCTGTCTATCGTTTTCGCCGTGTTGCTGCTGGTGTGCTGCGGCACATCGGCGTGGCTGCAGGTGCGCTCCAGCAAGATGCATGAACTGGAAGTGGTGCAAGGGTTGTCGAGGGATCTGGCGCAACACATCGCCCACGACACCGTGCTGATGGACAGCAACGGCTTGATGCCCGGTGCCGTGCGCCAACTGTTCAGCCAATTGATGCTGGTTAATCCGAGTGTCGAAGTGTATTTGCTCGACGGTGAAGGGAAGGTTGTCGGCAGCGCCGCGCCTGAAGGCCGGATACTTCGGCAGCAGGTCGATCTGGCGCCGATTCGCCAATTGCTCAACGACCAGCCCTTGCCGATCCTCGGCGACGATCCGCGCAGCGTGGACGGACGCAAAGTCTTCAGCGCCGCACCGCTGAAGGTCAATGGCAAACCCGCCGGTTATCTGTACGTGGTGTTGCTTAGCGAAGAACACGACCGTTTCGCCGAACGCGGGGCGACCAGCGCCGCGCTCAATACTGCTCTGTTGTCGATCGGACTGGTCGCGCTGCTGTGTTTGATCGCCGGTCTCACCGCATTCAATCTGATTACCCGACCGTTGCGGCGACTCACCGATACCGTCAGCCGTTTTGATATCGATGGAGCACCGCAACCGGTCACAGCGCCTGTGGATAAATCCGCCGACCCGGATGAAATTGCCGTTCTTGACGCGGCTTTCAGGCAGATGCAAAACCGTCTCGGCGAACAGTGGCGCTCATTGACCCGTCAGGATCAGGAACGCCGCGAACTGGTGGCGAATATTTCCCATGACCTGCGCACGCCACTGGCCTCGCTGCACGGCTATCTGGAAACCCTTTCACTCAAGGACGCCACGCTGTCACCGGAAGAACGCCGGCGTTATCTGGGCATCGCGCTGGATCAGAGCCGCAAGGTCGGCGGTCTGGCGCAATCGCTGCTGGAACTGGTGCGGCTGGAACACGGGTTTGTACAACCGGTGCTTGAGCGTTTCTCCCTGACCGATCTGGTGCAGGATATATTTCAGAAATTCGAACTGACCGCTGAGGCACGACAGGTCGAACTCAAGGCGCAGTTTGTGCCAAACCTGCCAACGGTCTGCGCCGACCTTGGGCTGATCGAACGGGTGCTGACCAATCTGGTGGATAACGCGTTGCGGCACACGCCACAGGGCGGCGAAATCGAACTCGATCTGAAACCCCATGGCGCTTTGGTCGATGTTACGGTCAGCGACACCGGCCCAGGCATTGCGCCTGAATTGCGCGAAGGGCTGTTCCTGCGCCCGTTCAATATCGGTGGCGCGCGACGGGATGGCGGCTTGGGTCTGCGCATCGTGCACCGCATCTTGCAATTGCATGGACGCGACATTCAGTTGCTGGACGTTAATGGGCGCGGCGCGACGTTTCGCTTTTCGCTGCCAACGGATCAGCAAACCGCCGAGCAATGGATGGTACGTTCAATGAATCTGCACACCCCGGCCAAATAGTTGAGACCGCCGGCCCGTTGCTCCGTGACAACGCCGCCCCGCTCCCCTAAATTAGTCGACCTGAAAAAGCCCTCGGGCTTGCTCATCTCCACTCAAGTTAAAAAGTAGTGAAATTTCAATGTCCGATTTCAACACCGCTGAATCCGTAGTCACCGAATCGTCCAAAGCGGAATACGAAAACTCCATCAATCTTTCACAACACCTGCCACAAGCCAAAATCATCAGCGAGATGGTGCTGGACGCGTTCCAGTCGACCCGCGAAAGCGACCAGATCCGCGAACTGCGCGCCGCGATCCGTCACGCTCACGACAGCTTCGACGACGACAAGGCTTACGAGCTGATGGGCGAACTCAAGGCTCTGAAAGACGCCGAAGCCGCCGACCTCGCCGCCCTCGAAGACCTGAGCAGCAAGTTTTCGATTGGCCGCATCCTGTCCAGCTTCAAGGACGATCCGGCGTTCCAGGAAATCGTTTACGGCCTGGCCCTCAAAGTGCTGAATCAGACCCATCAGGCGATCAGCAACCCGAGCGGCGGCAAGAGCAAGGCTGCGAAGAAGAAAGAAGTCGAAATCTTCACCATCAGCAAAGACGGCATCAGCGTGAACCTGCCACTGCGCACACCGCGTTCGCGTCTGAATGTTGATCGTGAAGCGCTGGAGTTCCTCGGTTTCACCTTCGTCGGTGAAGGCGAAGAGGCGGAACTGGAAAGCGAAGTCTTCGTTGATAACGACGGCGCCGAGCAGGCCGTGAACCGCAAGAACATCATCACTGCACTGCAGAAGCAGACAGCGTTTGATGGGTACAGCATCGCTGCGCAGTAATTTTCAGCGCTGACGAAAAAGCCCCGCACTGGGATTCAGTGTGGGGCTTTTTGGTTTTCGGGGTTTAGTGGGATGGCCTACACCGAGGCCCCTCACCCCAGCCCTCTCCCGAGGGAGAGGGAGCCGATTGGGGGATATTGTAGAAGTACGCCGAAATGAACGTGCTGTGCCGAATCCACAATCGCCACTGTCTTGCAGGTCGATGAATAGCTCAAGACACTTCGGTCAGTCCCCTCTCCCTACGGGCGGTCCGACGTTTCGGGAGGGTTAGGGTGAGGGCAATTCGCGAGATCAGACTCAAGCCGATGGATGCAACGCCACAATCATGTCCACTTCAATCGCCGCATTCTTCGGCAACTGATACACCCCCACCGTCGTCCGCGTATGACGCCCGGCGTCACCGAGCACATGGCTGAACACATCCGAAGCACCATTGGCCACTTCACTCAAATCGACGAAATCCGGCGTCGACTTCACATACACCGTGACCCGCAACAACGCCTTGATCTTGTCCAGCGACCCCACCGCATCAACAATCAGCGCCAGACACCGCATCGCACTGATGCTCGCCGCCGCCTGCGCATCCTTGAGCGTCAGCTCCAGCCCAACGCGACCGGGATACTGAATCTTGCCGTGAGTGCGCGGCACCATGCCACTGATGTACAGCTCATCATGATGACGAATCAGCGGCGCGTAATTACCGCCAGCCGTGTTCTCGCCATAGATGTCGTAATTCAGCTCTTGTGCCAGGGCAATAAAGCGTTCGTCGCAGGTCATCCTCTCAGTCATGTCGCCCAGCCTTTTTATGATTTAACCACGAGTTACGACAGATGAACGCCGTACTAAAAACACCGACGAACCCATCGAAATATTTGGATCCAAATCTAGAGATTTCGGGATCACTGCGCAACCGCCTCTCCAGTGACTGATTTTAAAGGCTTTGTCAGTTCGAACCTGCGCGATCAACTCTCGGCCAGCACATCGCTACGATTGCCTCTCTCGGCGACCCCGGTCAAGGTCGTTACTAACATCAAAATTTGCTCCCGGCATCGCCTGTGGAGCAACCATCTAGCAACTTATTTATAGTTATAGCCACATCTCACTATAACTATCTATAAGTTCGTATGAGATTAAGCCGTGGACAAGAATACAAATCCCTTCAATCCCGGAGCCGGCGTTTCTCCCCCAGAGCTCGCGGGGCGATCCGAGGTACTGGAAACGGCTAACACCGCACTCGCACGAATCAAACGCGGCAAGCATGCTAAGTCTCTAATGGTATTGGGACTGCGGGGCGTCGGGAAAACAGTGCTTCTGAATCAAATTAAAGACAGAGCAGTGTCTCAAGGCTATCTCGCCGAGATGCAGGAAGCCCACGATGGTGCAGAGCTAAAACAACTGCTGATTCCAGTTTTACGCCGATTGCTGTTACGTCTTGATCGCGTACAAAACACGGTTGAGACCGTAAAGAGAGGAATTCGGATCCTCCGCAGCTTCATTGGCAACATCACCATTGCAGCCGGGGGAGCGGAGGTTACGCTGGGTGGCGACTCTGAAGCGGGTTATGCCGATAGCGGAAATCTTGAAGATGATTTGCGAGATATCCTGATAGCCACTGCAGAAGCAGCCCGCGACGCAGGTCAACCGATCGTCATATTGATCGACGAATTGCAGTATCTCTCCAAAGATGAACTCGGCGCTTTGATCCGCGGAATACACGCAATCAACCAGGCCGCGTTACCTTTAATCTTGTTTGGTGCGGGGCTGCCGCAGCTCGCCGGGCAGGCAGGTGATGCCAAAAGCTATGCCGAGAGACTTTTCGAGTTCCCCCGATTGGGGGCGCTATTGGAAGTGGACGCCTGGAAAGCTTTACGTGATCCCGTTGAAGATGAAGGCGCCAGAATATCTGACGGCGCATTACGCGAGATTTTTCAGAAAACCCATGGCTATCCCTACTTTCTTCAGGAATGGGGTTATACCGCTTGGAACATTGCAAAAGATCAGATCATTACTGAAGAGGATGCACAGGCAGCCACAGAGGAAAGCATTCGCAAGCTCGACGAGTCATTCTTCAGGGTGCGTTTTGATCGTACGACGCCTGCCGAAAGGGATTACATGCGTTGTTTGGCTGAGCTGGGAGAGGGGCCGCAACGCTCTGCCGACGTCGCCAAGAAGCTGGGGAGAAACGCTACAAGTCTAGGGCCAGTACGCGACAGCCTGATCAAAAAAGGCATGATCTACAGCCCTGAATACGCACTCATCGCGTTTACTGTTCCACTGTTTGATGAGTTCATGAGGCGAGTCCCTTAACTCACCCAACAAAAAACCCCGCACATCTCTCAATGTGCGGGGTTTTTCTTCAAGCCTTTAAACCTTACGGCGCATACGTCAGCAGCAGCTCCGCCGGCACCTTGAAGTCCAGGGACATCATGACGCTCAACGCGGTGATGGTGAAGATCGAGAACACGAACAGCTTGCGTGCCCAGACCGTGTCATCCACCGCTTTGTAGCCAGTCCAGGCCATGTACAACCAGTACATGCCCATGGCTGCGGCGACAGCGAGGTAGCTCATGCCGGCGTAGCCGCTGAAGGTCAGCATCAAGGTCGCTACGAGGAACGCCAGGATGTAGAGCAGGATGTGCTTCTTGGCCACTTGAATCCCGCGCTTCACTGGCAGCACCGGAATCGATGCGGCCAGGTAATCGTTGAAGCGGAAGATTGCGATGGCGTAGGAATGCGGCATCTGCCACAGGCTGAACATCACCAGCAGCGTCAGCGCGGCCATGTCGAAGCTGTTGGTTACGGCAACGTAACCGATCACTGGCGGCATGGCGCCCGACAGACTGCCCACCAGCGTGCCGTGAACTGACTTGCGCTTGAGGTACAGGCTGTAGAAGCCGACGTAGATAACAAAGCCGATTACGGCGAACAGGGCAGCCAACGGGTTGGCCACCTTGTACAACAAGGCAACGCCGAGAACACCAAGGATGGTCGCGTAAACCAGTGCCAGTTTCAGGGAGATCAAGCCCTGCACCAGCACGCGGTTTTTGGTGCGTTCCATCTTCAGGTCGATGTCGCGGTCGATGCAATTGTTGAACACGCAACCGGAGGCGACGACCAGGGACGTGCCGATCATGGCTGCCAGAAACACCGCCAGATCGACATGCCCTTTCGAGGCCAGGAAGAACCCGCCTGCCACAGAAAGCACGTTACCGAAAATGATCCCCGGTTTGGTGATTTGGATAAAGTGCTTAAGCGACATCGGGTCTACCTCACTTCGCCATCATGTACGTGTGGATGCTGAACATGATCCACAACGACAGACCAACCAGCAGCACGATCACAATCGCGGCGAACACGAAGGCGATCACATTGTTACGTTGCGCAGCCGAGCGGTCCAGGTGCAGGAAGTACACCAGGTGGACAACCACCTGGATCACGGCGAAGGCCAGAACGATCATCAGCGTGATCGACTTCGGCAACGACGGGTACATCACCAGAGCAAACGGGATCGCAGTCAGGATCACCGACAGGATGAAGCCGATTGCATAGGACTTGACGCTGCCGTGGCCGGCGTCGTCGTGGCTGTCATGGGAGTGTGCGTTAGCCATTACAGGGTCCCCATCAGGTAAACAACGGTGAATACGCAGATCCACACCACGTCCAGGAAGTGCCAGAACAGGCTCAGGCAGCTCAGACGGGTCTTGTTGGTCGCCGTCAGGCCGTGCTTGTTGACCTGGTACATCATGATGCCCATCCAGATCAGACCCGCGGATACGTGCAGACCGTGGGTACCGACCAGGGTGAAGAACGCGGACAGGAAGCCCGAACGGCTAGGACCGAAGCCCTCGGAGATCAGCAGGTGGAACTCGTTGATCTCCATGGCGATGAAGCCTGCGCCCAGCAGGAAGGTCATGAACAACCAACCCAGAACCTGCTGCTTCTTACCTTTGTACAACGCCAGCATGGCGAAGCCGTAGGTGATCGAACTGAACAACAGCAGAGCGGTTTCGCCCAGCACGTATGGCAGTTCGAAGATGTCGTGGCCCGACGGGCCACCGGCGACGTTGTTTACCAGTACCGCGTATACCGCGAAGATCGACGCAAACAAAATGCAGTCGGTCATCAGGTAGAGCCAGAAACCGTATACGGTCATCTCGCCCGAATCGTGGTGATGGTCATCGTGCCCATGTTCACCATGGGCGTGTCCAGCATTGGTCACTAAATTCGACATGGTTTAAGCCTGTTCCAACGAGGTTTCAACACGGGTGGCATTGGCCGGGATTTTCCCTGCCGCGACCAGACGCTTGTGCTGCTCGGCTTCGATACGTTCGATCGTTTCAACCGGAACCATATAGCCCTGATCGTCACGTGCAGCGTGGATCACGAAGTAGACAACAGTGCCTACCAGGCTCGCGATGGCCAGCCACCAGATGTGCCAGATCATGGCAAAACCGAAGACGGTCAACAGTGCGCCCATCACCACGCCAGTGGCGGTGTTGTTCGGCATGTGAATCGGCTCGTACTTGGCCGGACGCTGGTACGCAGTACCGTCTTCCTTGGCTTCGGTGAACGGGTCGATGCAGTCAGCTTTTGGCAGCACAGCGAAGTTGTAGAACGGCGGAGGCGACGAAGTCGACCATTCCAGAGTGTGTGCATTCCACGGGTCACCGTGATCGCAAATGTTCTCTGGCTTGTTGCGGTCACGCACACTGACGTACAGCTGAATCAGTTGGCAGGCGATACCGACAGCGATCATCACCGCACCGAACATGGCAACGTACAGGTACGGTACCCACTCAGGGTTGGTGGTGGCGTTCAGACGACGGGTCATGCCCATGAAGCCCAGTGCATAGAGCGGCATGAACGCGACGAAGAAGCCGGAGATCCAGAACCAGAACGCTGCTTTACCCCAGCCTTCGTGCAGCTTGAAGCCGAACGCTTTCGGGAAGTAGAACGCGAAACCTGCGATGTAACCGAATACCGCACCGCCGATGATCACGTTATGGAAGTGCGCGATCACGAACAGGCTGTTGTGCAGAACGAAGTCAGCACCCGGGATGGCCAGCAGTACGCCGGTCATGCCGCCGATGGCGAAGGTCACCATGAAGCCCAAAGTCCACAGCACCTGGCTGGTGAAACGCAGACGGCCTTGGTAGATGGTGAACAGCCAGTTAAATAGCTTCACACCCGTCGGGATGGAAATCAGCATCGTCGCCAGACCGAAGAAGGCGTTGACGCTTGCACCCGAACCCATGGTGAAGAAGTGGTGCAGCCAAACCATGAAGCCCAGTACCGAGATCGCGCCCGAGGCGTAGATCATCGAGTGGTGGCCGAACAGTTTCTTGCCGGTGAACGCCGAGATCACTTCCGAGAAGATGCCGAATGCCGGCAGGATCAGGATGTAAACCTCAGGGTGGCCCCACGCCCAGAACAGGTTGACGTACATCATTGGATTGCCACCAAGTTCATTGGTGAAAATGTGGAAATCCATGTAACGGTCAAGGGTCAGCAGTGCCAGGGTAGCGGTCAGGATCGGGAACGAAGCCACGATCAGAACGTTTGCCCAGGTGCAGGTCCAGGTGAAGATCGGCATGTCCATCAGTTTCATGCCAGGGGTACGCATTTTCAGTACGGTCGCGAGGAAGTTAACCCCGGTTAACGTCGTACCTAACCCGGATAACTGTAGCGCCCAGATGTAGTAGTCCATGCCCACGCCAGGGCTGTACTGCAGACCCGACAGCGGTGGATAAGCAACCCAACCGGTCTTGGCGAATTCGCCAACGCCCAGGGACAGGTTGATCAGCACAACGCCGGACACCAGCAGCCAGAAGCTCAGGGAGTTCAGGAACGGGAACGCAACGTCACGCGCGCCGATCTGCAGCGGCACTGCAAGGTTCATCAGGCCGGTGAAGAATGGCATCGCCATGAAGATGATCATGATCACACCGTGAGCGGTGAAGATCTGGTCATAGTGTTCAGGTGGCAGGTAGCCAGGCGAACCCTCGGTGGCCATGGCCAACTGGGTACGCATCATGATGGCGTCGGCAAAACCGCGCAGCAGCATGACCATGGCGACGATGATGTACATCACGCCGATTTTCTTGTGGTCAACCGAGGTCAACCACTCGGTCCACAGGTACGTCCACTTCTTGAAGTAGGTGATTGCAGCGAACAGCGCCAGACCACCGAGGGCGATCATGGCGATGGTCACCATCACGATCGGCTCGTGGAATGGGACTGCTTCCCAACTTAATTTACCAAACATCGTTTACTCCTCTGCCCCGGCAGCTGAATGCGAACTCGAGTCAATTTCCGTGGCCGCCACTTCTTTCTCTTTCTTCTCGTGCTTCAGCGGCTTGCCCGGCTTCATACCTTCGTACTTGTCGACGATGATCTGGAACTGGTTCGGCGTGACCGAGGAGTAGAGCTCGACTGGGTTGTTCTGGCTTGGCTTGGCAAGGGCTGCGTATTCAGCTTGATCAAGCTGTTTAGGTGACTTCTTGACTTCACTTACCCAGGCGTCGAAATCTTCCTGAGTGGTGGAAATAGCTTTGAACTTCATGCCGGTGAAACCCGCGCCGCTGTAGTTGGCGGAGATACCGTCCATTTCAGCGTTACGGTCAGCGATCAGGTGCAGCTTGGTCTGCATGCCCGCCATCGCGTAGATCTGGCCGCCCAGCCCCGGGATGAAGAACGAGTTCATCACAGCGTCAGAGGTGATCTTGAAGTTGATTGGCGTGTGCGCCGGGAACACGATCTTGTTGACCGTGGCGATGCCTTGTTCCGGGTAGATGAACAGCCACTTCCAGTCCAGCGCGACCACTTCGATGGTCACAGGCTTGACGTCGGATTCGATCGGACGATACGGATCCAGCTCGTGAGTCGAGATGTAAGTGATGTAACCCAGGGCAATAATGATCAGAACCGGGATGGTCCACACCGCCACTTCGATTTTGGTCGAGTGCGACCATTTCGGGGTGTAGACAGCGTTCTTGTTCGACGCGCGGTATTTCCAGGCGAACAGGAAGGTCATGACGATAACCGGCACAACGACCAACAGCATCAGCAGGGTCGCGGTGATGATCAGGTTGCGCTGTTCCAGGCCGACCTGGCCCGTTGGATTGAGCAAGGTCATGTTGCAGCCTCCCAGCAACAACGTGCCGAGCAGCGGCACTAGGCCTAGTAATCTGGGGTACCTGTTTTTACTCATCTCACGACCTCTAAAGCAGCTTGCGCAATGCAGTTGGGTTTTGATCGCCAACACTTCACCCTGCCAAGGGTTGGCATTTTCTTTGGATTGAATAAGGGCCGCCCGTCTCGCGTCAGACGCTCGACAAATCCTGGGACAGCGGTGAGTTCTTATTCGAATTCGTGGTCAAAGGCCTAGTTACAGACCAATTCCATTTGGTGCGGAAAGTTGGAAGGCACCGACACCTGGGTGTCTTGGAAGCCTAACGACTCACTCGACACCCGACTTCCTGCTCGCCTCCTTAATAAAGGCTGAACAGTGCCGGGAATTCAGTGCGGGCGATTGTAGATAGGTAGCGCCCTATACACCATGTCTTATCCCGAAATAATTTTTATCCGTTCGAGCAACAATCCATCGCCATTTTTGCAAAAGTTCCACATGTTATCGAAATCGATTCTCAACAAAAACACCAAAAATTGTAGGTCTACCCGCCTCAGTTCAGACAGCTCTGATGGCTTTTTCCCACAGCGATATCAGCGTAAAGCCCGATAACACAAGGGCTCTGGCCATTTGCCAGAGCGTGTTAAAACTGCCTGTTCGAGCGTTTGTGCTTAAAAGCAGAAAATTGCCGAAACAGACCAATGTTTTTGTGTAACAGGAGGCCAATCCAGCCCCTCGCGAAGCCCTGCGACACACCGCGTGTGACAACATGTCGCACACCTGTCGCACCCTCCGTTGCCGTTCGTCACGGTGTTTTCACAAAGTCTCTGAAATGCAAAACGCCCCGATTTACTGATCCGCAAATCGAGGCGTTTTCTGTATCGGCTTGCTTGCCGAATAGTTGACTCAGCGCAGTGACTTGCGGTTACGCGAGGTCAGCAGCGGCACCAGAATCACCACCAACACGAACGCCACCAGCGCCCATTGCGCCAGCGACAGGCCGAGGATCGGCGGGTACGGCGTCGAGCAGAAACCGTCGACCTGAAAGCCCAGCGGGAAGATCTTCGCCAGCGGCAGATCATCGACAATCGGCTGCAGCACATCGATGCCACAGCTCACTGCCGGATAGAACTGCGTGTACACGTGGTGCCCGGCGACGGCAGCGCCAGCCAGTGCGCAAATCACCACCAACGCTTCGAACACGGTGATGCTGCGACGCGTACGCATGGCCGCGCCGATGAACGCGAAGATCGCAATCAGCAGCAACGCATAACGCTGCAAGATGCACAGCGGGCATGGCGCTTCACCGAGCACGATCTGCATGTACAACGCCCCACCGATCAGCGCCAGGCAGATGATGCCCAACAGCACCAGAAAGCGCCGCTCACGTCCCAACCGCATTGTTTCCTCGCTCATCGCGTTTCCCTTGTATGTCCATGGTTCAGCCGGCGTGCGGCTGAAAGTTGTCGCAAGTCTACACCGGGGGAATAAACGATAAAGCGGTTAAGGATTCATTAAATCCAGGATCAAAAGATCGCAGCCTCCGGCAGCTCCTACAGTTATTACACCCTTTCCCTGTAGGAGCTGCCGAAGGCTGCGATCTTTTGCTGGGGGTTACTCCAAAGCCGAAGCCGGCCCGAAGAACTCGTAACGGCTCTGCTGCTCCGGCACGCCCAGTGCTTTCAGGTGACGCTTGATCGCACCCATGAACCCCTTCGGCCCCAGGAAGTAAGCGTCGACATCGCGCTGTTCCGGCAACCACTCGCCCAATTGCTCCAGGCTCAACATGCCGACCTTGTCCGCCGCCGGGCTCACGCCATCGTCTTCGGCGTAGCAGTAGAAACGCTTGAGCTGCGGATGACGCGCCGCCAAGCCATCGACCCAATCGCGGAACGCATGCACGCCGCCATTGCGCGCGCAGTGGATAAAGTGCACAGGACGCTCGGTTTCCAGCGCCGCTTCGAGCATCGCCAATGTTGGCGTAATACCCACGCCCCCGCTGATCAGCACCAGCGGTTTATCGCTGGCCGTCAGGGTGAACTCGCCCGATGGCGGGAACAGCTGAATGCTCGCGCCGACGTGCAGTTGATCGTGCAAGTGATTCGACGCACGACCACCCGGTTCACGTTTAACGCTGATGCGGTACTGACCTTTATTAGCCAGCGCCGACAGCGAGTAGTTGCGGCGGATTTCTTCGCCATCGAGGATCAACTTCATGCCGATGTACTGACCCGGCTCGGCCGCCAGAATCGCGCCTTTATCGGCAGGTTCGAAGTAGAACGAGATGATTTCCGCGCTCTCTTCAACTTTGGCCGCGACGATAAAGTCGCGCGCCCCACGCCAGCCGCCTACTGCGTGTTCTTTCTCGTCGTAGATGGCTGTTTCTGCACCGATCAGAATGTCGGCCAGTTGACCGTACGCCGCGCCCCACGCGCTCATCACTTCCGGGGTGGCGATTTCGTCACCGAGCACTTCAGAGATTGCCCGCAACAGGCAGGTACCGACAATCGGGTAGTGCTCCGGTAGAATCTGCAGGGCCACATGCTTGTTGATGATTTTCGCCACCAGATCGCCCAACTGATCAAGCTGATCAATGTGGCGGGCGTACATCAAGACCCCGTTGGCCAGAGCACGCGGTTGGTCGCCGCTGGCCTGGTGCGCCTGATTAAATAGAGGGCGTACTTCCGGGTATTCAGAGAGCATCATGCGATAGAAGTGCGTGATCAGCGCTTCCCCGCCGCTTTCCAGCAGAGGCACGGTGGATTTGACGATGGCACGATCCTGGACGCTAAGCATAAGAGTGACTCCTGAGCTTCTTGAAAAAGTTATCTGAGTCATATCAGTTTCCGTGCCAACTTTTTAATCCCTATAAATCAATGGCTTGAGAAATATGTAGTCATAACGACTCAAAGGGTTTTATAGTCATCTCGACTACATCTTGTCTCTTTGACTACACAACCATGACTGCCAAATCTCTGCTTACCGCTCTACTGCCATTAGTCTCCGACCTGTCTCGCGAACTGCCCGAGGGCGAGCGTTATCGACGCTTGCTCGAAGCCATGCGCGCCCTGCTGCCGTGCGATGCCGCCGCGTTGTTGCGCCTCGACGGTGAATCGCTGGTGCCGCTGGCAGTCAATGGTTTGAGTACCGACACCCTTGGCCGCCGTTTTAAGGTCAGCGAGCACCCGCGCTTCGAAATCCTTCTGGCCGGTGCCGGGCCAACGCGTTTCGCCGCCGACAGCGACTTGCCCGATCCTTATGACGGTTTGGTCGATGGGCTCGACGAACATCTGGAAGTCCACGACTGCCTCGGCTGCCCGCTGTTTGTCGATGAAAAACTCTGGGGGCTGATCACCCTCGACGCGCTCGATCCGGAACGTTTCGAGCCGATCGAACTGGATGCTCTGCAAGCGTTCGCCAGTCTGGCCTCGGCCACGGTCAACGCGGCCGAGCGCATCGAACGACTGGCGATTCGCGCGGAGGACGAGCATCAGCGCGCCGAGGTGTACCGCCAAGCCAGCGGTCAGCAAAACCGCGAAATGATCGGCCAGAGCAAAGCGCTCAAACGCTTGGTGGAGGAAATCAACCTGGTCGGCGGCAGCGATCTGACTGTGCTGATCACTGGCGAAACCGGGGTCGGCAAAGAACTGGTGGCTCAAGCGATCCACGCCGCCTCCCCGCGCGCCGACAAACCGATCATCAGCCTCAACTGCGCCGCGCTGCCGGACACCTTGGTAGAAAGCGAACTGTTCGGCCACGTGCGCGGCGCGTTCACCGGCGCCACCAGCGACCGTCGTGGCAAGTTTGAACTGGCTAATGGCGGCACGCTGTTTCTCGATGAAGTGGGTGAACTGTCGCTGACGGTGCAGGCCAAGTTGTTGCGGGTGTTGCAGAGCGGGCAGTTGCAGCGTTTGGGCTCGGATAAAGAGCATCAAGTTGATGTGCGTTTGATCGCCGCGACCAACCGCGATCTGGCCGAGGAAGTACGCAGCGGTCGCTATCGTGCCGACTTCTATCACCGTATGAGTGTGTACCCGCTGCGTGTGCCGGCGCTGCGTGATCGTGGGCGGGATGTGTTGTTGCTCAGCGGTTTCTTTCTGGAGCAGAACCGTTCGCGCATGGGCCTTAATAGCCTGCGTCTGAACAGCGATGCGCAGGAAGCGCTGCTCGCTTATACCTGGCCCGGCAACGTGCGCGAGCTGGAGCATTTGATTGGGCGCAGTGCGTTGAAGGCGTTGGGTAACTGCAAAGTGCGGCCGAAGATTCTGAGTTTGAGTGCAGCGGATCTGGATTTGCCGCGTGAGCTTGTGGATAACTCTGCCGCCGCGGCTGCCGATGTTGTTGCGACGGCGCCGTTGATTAACGGTGATTTGCGCAGTGCGACTGAGGAGTATCAGCGGCGGTTGATCAGTGCGGCGCTGGAGCGGAATCAGGATAACTGGGCGAGTGCGGCGCGGGAACTGGGGCTGGATCGGGCGAATCTTGGGCGGATGGCTAAGCGGTTGGGGATGAAGGGCTAGAAGCACACCCTCACCCTAGCCCTCTCCCACTGGGAGAGGGGACTGATTGGGGGATATTGGCGATGTCCGCCGACGTGAACCTGCTTTACCGAATCCATAATCGACTCGGTCGTTCAGGTCGATGTAAAACGCCAGACACCTCGGTCGGCCCCCTCTCCCTCTGGGAGAGGGCTGGGGTGAGGGGCGCTGGATCCGGCTCTGAATCCAACCCCAACCCGACAACTGACCTAAAGCCCCACCCCTTAACGCCGATAACCCGGCATCAATAGTTCCTGGCGATCCCCACCCTCGCCCACCACCTTTTTCCACAGAAGGTTTATATGTCTTCCACCAAAGCCCGCGCAGATTCACTTTCGCTTCTGCTGTTTACCTTGCGCAGCGGCAAGCTGATGGCGATCAACCTGCTGAAAGTCAGTGAAATCATTCCCTGCCCGCCGCTGACCAAACTCCCGGAATCACATCCGCACGTCAAAGGCATCGCCACCCTGCGCGGTAATTCGCTCTCAGTGATCGACCTCAGCCGCGCGATCGGCGAACGACCGCTGGAAGACCCGGACGGCGGCTGCCTGATTGTCACCGACGTCAGCCGTTCCAAGCAGGGCCTGCACGTGCAAGCCGTGAGCAAAATCGTCCACTGTCTGACCACCGACATCAAACCCCCACCGTTCGGCTCCGGCGGCCCGCGCGCTTACATCACCGGCGTGACCTCGGTGGACGGCACGTTGGTGCAGGTGCTCGACATCGAAAAAGTCATCCACAGCATCGCCCCGGCGCAGATCGAAATGGCGCCGACCGACCTGACCATGGAAGACGCCGAAGTCCTCGGTAACGCACGGATTCTGGTGGTCGACGACAGCCAGGTCGCGCTGCAACAATCGGTGCACACCCTGCGTAACCTCGGCCTGCAATGCCACACCGCGCGCAGCGCCAAGGAAGCCATCGACTGCCTGCTCGACCTGCAAGGCACAGCGCAGCAGATCAACCTGATCGTCTCCGACATCGAAATGTCCGAAATGGACGGCTACGCCTTCACCCGCACCCTGCGCGAGACCCCGGACTTCGCCCACCTCTACGTGCTGTTGCACACCTCCCTCGACAGCGCAATGAACAGCGAAAAAGCGCGGCTGGCCGGAGCGAATGCGGTGTTGACCAAATTCTCCTCGCCGGAACTGACCCAGCGTTTGATCGAAGCGGCCAAGCACGTCGCTGCGCACGGGCATTGAGTGTTGAGCGAGACGTATTGTTTTCTGATGCGGCGCGACTTGGCTGAAGTCGTGCCGGCTGTGCAATGGCCGTCAGGCATCGAGATTTCCGTTTACCGCGCAGAACTGGCGCCAGCGGTGCATCACCTGATGCAACTCGGTTACCGCGAGGGTGGTGGCCGGGTGCCGATGCTCGATGAATGGCAGCAACGCTTTGAGCGCGATCCGGAATACGACCCGACCTTGTGCTTTATTGCCTGCGATGGCGAAGGGGTTGTCGGTGTGGCGCAGTGCTGGACGAGTGCCTACATCAAAAATCTGGTGGTGCATCCTCGGGCGCAGGGTCGAGGATTGGGCCGGGCGTTGCTGCTGAATGCGTTCAAGGTGTTTCAGCAACGGCGCGAAGGGTTTGTTGATTTGAAGGTGCTGGAAGACAACCGGCGGGCGCAGCGCTTGTATGAAAGTGCCGGGATGTATGTAGTCCGCCGGGAATTGGTGCCGGACCTGTAAAGTCAAAAGATCGCAGCCTTCGGCAGCTCCTACAGATGTTCGCGATCCCCTGTAGGAGCTGCCAAAGGCTGCGATCTTTTGACGATGACCTGAGCAACAAAACTGCAGAGTCAGACTCCAACCTTGGCCACCCACACCAAGGACGCCCAATCATGAAAGCCCTCACCCTCAGCCTCCTCTGCCTCACCGCCCTAGCCTCCCAGGCCCAAGCCTCTAGCCCCGACGCCTGGGCCGCCTACGATAAAACCGTCCTCGCCAGTTGCACCAAAGCCAGCGGTCTCAAAACCCCAAAACCCGTGGGCAGCCCCGCGCAATTCGATGACCGCGTCGGCTACACCGCCGTGCTGCTGCAAGGCACCTACCCGCAAAAACACATGAAAGGCCAGCAAGGCACCGAGCTGTGCCTCTACAACAAACAGTCGAAAACCGCGTTCGTCACCGAGTGGGACTCGATCCGCCCGCCCGCCAAAACCCAGTGAGTGGCGCACAACTTGCTTCGATTCAGGTCAGCGCGGTGGTTTTCCGTCACCGTTTAATGCCCTGAATTGCGACTGGCCGTTCAATGAATACAACGTTTTCTTGCGTAGGCTGCGGCAAATGCTGCACCGACCACCACGTCCCCCTGACCTTGGCCGAAGCCCGCATGTGGGCGGCGGACGGTGGTCAAGTGATCGTGTTGGTCGAGGCCTTTCTCGGCAACGGACTCGGCTTACCAACGCAGCAACGCGAGCACGCCGAACGTCGCTCGGCGGTGGTACGCAGCGGCGCGACCGCTGCGCACGTGGCAATCACCTTCGCCGCGTACAACGTCGGGCCTTGCCGGAATCTTGACGAAGACAAGCTCTGCCGCATCTACGAGCGCCGACCGTTGGTGTGCCGCATTTATCCCGCGGAAATCAACCCGCATATCCCGCTCAATCCCGCCGCCAAAGATTGCCCGCCAGAGTCTTGGGAACAAGGGCCGGCGTTGATTGTGGGCGGTGAGTTGGTGGATCAGGAACTGGTCGAATTGATTCAGCGCTCACGCCAGGCGGATCGCGATGACATTCGGCTCAAGGATGCCATTTGCGCGACGTTGGGGATTCGTACCACGGCGTTGAAGGGCGACGGCTTTACCGCGTATCTGCCCAATATGGACGCGTTTGCGTCGGTGATTGATCAAGTGATCGAGCAACCGCTGAACACGGCGCAGAGTGAATGGTTGTTTCATGTGTCCGGGGAGGACATTGCCGGGCAAGTGCTGGCGGCCGGGGCTCAGGTGGTGACAGAGCCAGCGCAGACGTATGCGTTTATTTCGTTGCGGGCGGCTTGATTCGAGAGTTGTGCTGAGGCTAATGGCCTCTTCGCGGGCAAGCCTTGCTCCTACGGGGTTGTAGGGTGTTCATACAATTTGTGTACGACACAAAACCTGTAGGAGCCGAGCTTGCTCGCGAAGAGGCCCGCCCGATCAAGCAAATCTGAATCAGCGCTTACCCATCGACCGACGCGTACCCGGCGGGGCCATGCCCGGGGTTTTGGTGTGGCCGTTCTTGGCGCCGTTCTTGTACCACGGCTGATTCGAATCCTTGCCAGCCGCCAATTCACCGGGCTTGAACGGGAACTTGAACGCCGGGATCGCAGGCTTGGTTTCGCTGACGTCAGTCAGATCGGCCGGGACATCGCTGGTAGCGTCGTCAACCGGCGGTTGGGTCGGGGAAGTCATGAAAGCTCCGGAAAGCAAAAAGTCGGGCCCGAACAGTGAGCCGCGAAGGCGCGCAGTATACCTGTGCGCCATGGCTCGGCACCTGAAGATTTGCAGTGCGCGCCGAACGGCTTGCAGAGCAGTCAGTCCCTTTTTGGGACTGATCGGTCCCTTTTTGGGACTGCTTAACAACGCTGACCGGTAGAGATGTGTTGCCCGATCCGACGTCTTCGCGAGCAGGCTCGCTCCCACAGGTCGGACGCCTTTCAAGGTGGGAGCGAGCTTGCTCGCGAAGAACGATGACGCGGTATCAGGACGAGTTACATTTGCGGATCAACCCGATCCAGTGCCCGGTTTACCGCCAATTCGGCAAGCATGACGATCTGCTGAATGGCCAACGCCGTGCTGCCTTGCGGACGGCTGAGCTGATCGGCGAAATCGCCGGCCATCACGTTGGCCGATGCCAGGGATTCGCAGGCGTGAGCGAGCAGGCTTTCAGTGTCGATGTTCGGGTGGACGAGGAACATCGTGCTCGGCAGGCGCGGTTTTATCGGGTCGGGGCTGAGGTAGAAATCGAGGGCGCGTTTGATGGCTTCGCGGTTTTTGATCTGGTCGTCGGCGCGGATGGCGTCTTCGAGGGGGGTTGTTGTTTCGAAGGGGGGATCGGGTACGGGCTTAGTCATGGAATCGGTTCTCACTGATCGGAGCCAACCAATTGCCGTTTCTCACGCGACGTATTGGGTGGCAGCTATGTGCAGGGTGAGAAACCGGGTAAGAACCACCACTTCCGGCCGAACCGAAGTTCGCCCGCACACAGCCGCCATAGAAATGCAGGCAGCAATGAACTGGCGGCAATTATGACGATACTGCAGGTGGAATAATACTTAGCCCGGGTTCTCACACCCGATCGCCGAGTTTTCGGCGACAAGCCAAGACTAGAGAGCGCGCGTCCGACGCACAACCTGAAAACCTTGTGGGAAGGTTCCGGTGTAACTACACAAAATTAAACAGCCAAAAAGCAAACCCTCACCCTAGCCCTCTCCCGGAGGGAGAGGGGACTGATCGCGGTGTTTGGGCGAGATACGCCGACTTGAAATACCGAGTTGAGCTTGAGCTTGAAAATCTAAATCAAGAGCCCCTCACCCTAGCCCTCTCCCGGAGGGAGAGGGGACTGATTGCGTGGACTGGGAGAGATGCGCCGACGTGGGATACCGAGTCGAACACACATTCTGAAAAGCCCAAAAATCGGCCCCCTCTCCCTCGGGAGAGGGCTGGGCGGGCGGCGTTCCGATGAGGGGCAGCAACAACACAAATCAAAAGCCAGCCACGCCCCGCTCTTCACCACTCAATAGGCCGAGTGTCAGCTCGCCTGCTCTTGATCTTGATCCACGGGCGACGTCGGAAGGCTGAGCGGAGGGATTGATCCGGGGTGGGAGCGCAGCGACCGTTTGGCGCAGCCAAACACAGCGAGAGGAGGTGCAGCGAAGCAAACCGTAGGCGCTGCGCCCGGATCGATCCTGGAGCGAAGGAACCCCGAGCCCCAGCGAGCGGGCCGCACGTAGGAGCAAGCCTTTTTGGTTACTTTTTCGGCGTCTGGAAAAAGTGACCCGCCGTAAGGGCGGAACCGTAATCAGCAACACCCGCAGCAACGGATATGCACCCAGCGAAACTGACAGCGCTGTCAGCCAGCCGTCACCCTCCTGACCCCCAAACAAGTTTATAACTACCCAACCTGCCCAAACTCCATACCCTTGGCGCCCGACCCGCATGCGAATCCAAAAGAACAAAGCCCTGCTCGCCACCCTATTGATCGTCCTCGCAGGCGCAGGTCTGTGGTACGCCCTGAAACCCGCCCCGACCAAACTCGCCACCCCCACAGCAATCCCCGTGCGAGTTATAGCGGTCAGCGAAAAAGACGTCCCCCGCTACACCAGCGGCATCGGCTCCGTACTCTCATTACACAGCGTGGTCGTGCGCCCACAAATCGACGGCATCCTCACCAAAATCCTCGTCAAAGAAGGCCAACTCGTCAAAACAGGCGACCTGCTGGCCACCATCGACGACCGCTCCATCCGCGCCAGCCTCGACCAGGCCCGCGCTCAACTGGGCGAAAGCCAGGCACAACTGCAAGTCGCCCTGGTCAACCTCAAACGCTACAAACTGCTCACCGTCGACGACGGCATCTCGAAACAGACCTACGACCAACAACAAGCCCTGGTCAACCAATTGAAGGCCACCGCCCAAGGCAACCAGGCCTCCATCGATTCCGCACAAGTACAACTTTCCTACACGCAGATCCGCTCCCCGGTCACCGGCCGCGTCGGTATTCGTACAGTCGATGAAGGCAACTTCCTGCGCATGACCGACACCGCCGGCCTGTTCACCGTCACCCAGATCGACCCGATCGCCGTCGAGTTCTCCCTGCCCCAGCAAATGCTGCCGACCCTGCAAGGCCTGATCAACGATCCACAGCGCGCCCAGGTCAAGGCCTACATCGGCGCCGACACCGATGGCGAAACCGGCAATCTGCTCGGCGAAGGTCACCTGACCCTGATCGACAACCAGATCAACGCCAACACCGGCACCATCCGCGCCAAGGCCGAGTTCGACAACGCCAGTCAGAAGCTCTGGCCCGGTCTGCTGGTCACGGTAAAAATTCAGACAGCCCTCGACAAAGATGCGCTGGTCGTCCCACCCACTGTCGTACAACGTGGTCTCGACCAACACTTCGTTTACCGCGTGAATGGCGACAAGGTCGAAGCCGTGCAAGTGCAGATGGTTTATCAGGGCAGCGGCCAGGACATCATCAAAGGCGTGAAGGCCGGTGATGTGCTGGTCACCGACGGCCAGTCGCGGCTCAAGCCCGGCTCGACCGTGCAAGTCATGACCGAGCCGGCGCAGGTGGTGCAAGCGGAGCCGAAACCATGAAGGCGCACAAAGGCGTCTCCACGTGGTGCATCGATCACCCGGTCGCCACAATCCTGCTGACCATCGCTCTGGTGCTGGTCGGTTTGATTGCCTTCCCGCGCTTGCCAATCGCCCCACTGCCGGAAGCGGAATTTCCTACGATTCAGGTTTCCGCGCAGTTGCCCGGCGCCAGCCCCGACACCATGGCCTCGTCCGTGGCCACGCCGCTGGAGGTGCAATTCAGTGCCATCCCCGGCATGACTCAGATGACCTCAAGCAGTGCGCTGGGCTCAAGCCTGCTGACCCTGCAATTCACCCTCGATAAAAGCATCGACACCGCTGCGCAAGAAGTCCAAGCGGCGATCAACACCGCCGCCGGCAAGCTGCCCAAAGACATGCCGACGCTGCCAACCTGGAAGAAGGTCAACCCGGCCGACAGCCCGGTGCTGATCCTCAGCGTCAGCTCGACACAAATGCCCGGCACCGAACTCAGCGACCTGGTGGAAACCCTGCTCTCGCGTCAGATCAGCCAGATCGACGGCGTAGGCCAAATCAACATCACCGGTCAGCAACGTCCGGCTATCCGCGTGCAAGCATCGGCGGACAAACTCGCCGCCATCGGCCTGACCCTCGCCGACATTCGTCTGGCGATCCAGCAGACCAGCCTCAACCTCGCCAAAGGTGCGCTGTACGGCGAGTCGAGCATCTCGACGCTGTCGACCAACGACCAGTTGTTCCACCCCGAGGACTACAGCCAACTCATCGTTTCCTACAAGGATGGCGCCCCGGTTCACCTGCGCGATGTCGCCAAAGTCGTCAACGGTTCGGAAGATGCCTACGTGCAAGCCTGGGCCGGCGATCAACCCGGGGTGAACCTGGTGATCTCGCGCCAACCCGGCGCCAACATCGTTGAAACCGTTGACCGCATTCAAGCCGCCCTGCCCGGCCTCGAAGCAATGCTGCCGGCCTCGGTGCAGGTGAAAACCCTGATCGACCGCACCCAGACTATTCGCGCCTCGCTGCATGAAGTCGAAATCACCCTATTGATCGCAATCATGCTGGTGGTCGCGGTGATGGCGCTGTTCCTGCGTCAGCTGTCGGCAACCCTGATCGTGTCGGCGGTGCTTGGCGTTTCGTTGATCGCCAGTTTCGCCTTGATGTACATCCTCGGCTTCAGCCTGAACAACCTGACGCTGGTGGCGATCGTGGTGGCCGTGGGGTTTGTGGTCGACGATGCGATCGTGGTGGTGGAGAACATCCACCGACACCTTGAGGCCGGCGACGATATGCGCGAAGCCGCGATCAAGGGCGCCGGCGAAATCGGTTTCACCGTGGTCTCGATCAGTTTCTCGCTGGTGGCGGCGTTTATTCCGCTGCTGTTCATGGGCGGTGTGGTCGGGCGACTGTTCAAGGAATTCGCCCTGACCGCGACCTCGACCATCATGATTTCCGTGGTGGTGTCGCTGACCTTGGCGCCGACGCTGGCCGCGCTGTTCATGCGCAAACCGGTGCACCACGCCCACGACAAACCGGGTTTCAGCGAACGCCTGCTCGGCTGGTACGAACGAGGCCTGCGCCGCGCCCTTGCCCACCAGAGATTGATGATCGGCGTGTTCGGTTTGTCGCTGGCGCTGGCCATCGGCGGTTACATCTTTATCCCGAAAGGTTTCTTCCCGGTGCAGGACACCGGTTTCGTCCTCGGCACCACCGAAGCTGCGGCGGATATTTCCTACGGCGACATGGTGAAAAAACACTTGGCCATGGCCGAAATCGTCGCCGCCGATCCGGCCGTGCAAGCGTTTTCCCACTCGGTGGGTGTCTCCGGCAGTAACCAGACCATCGCCAACGGCCGCTTCTGGATTGCCCTGAAAAAACGCGGCGACCGCGACGTCAGCGCCAGCCAGTTCATCGACCGCATCCGCCCGCAACTGATGAAAGTCCCCGGCATCGTGCTGTACCTGCGCGCCGGCCAAGACATTAACCTCAGCTCCGGCCCAAGCCGTGCGCAATATCAATACGTGCTCAAAAGCAACGACGGCGCGACCCTCGCCACATGGACGCAACGCCTCACGGAAAAACTGCGCAGCAACCCGGCGTTTCGCGACATTTCCAACGATCTGCAACTGGGCGGCAGCATCACCCACATCAGCATCGACCGCAGCGCCGCCGCGCGTTTCGGCCTGACCGCCAGCGATGTCGACGAGGCGCTGTACGACGCCTTCGGTCAACGGCAGATCAATGAATTCCAGACCCAGGTCAACCAGTACAACGTGATTCTGGAACTGGACACCAAGCAGCGCGGCAAGGCCGAAAGCCTCAACTATTTCTACCTGCGCTCACCGCTGAGTGGCGAGATGGTGCCGCTATCGGCGCTGGCCAAATTCGATGCGCCGACCATTGGCCCGTTGTCGATTGCCCACGACGGCATGTTCCCCGCCGCCAACCTGTCGTTCAACCTCGCGCCCGGCGTGGCCTTGGGTGATGCGGTGATTCTGCTCAATCAGGCCAAAGCCGAGATCGGCATGCCCACCGCAATCAGCGGCAATTTTCAGGGTGCGGCGCAGGCGTTCCAGAGTTCGCTGGCCAGTCAGCCGTGGCTGATTCTCGCGGCGCTGGTGGCGGTGTACATCATTCTCGGCGTGCTTTATGAAAGCTTCGTACACCCGCTGACGATCATTTCGACGCTGCCGGCGGCAGGTTTGGGCGCGGTGATCATGCTGTGGATCTGCGGCCAGGACTTTTCGATCATGGCCTTGATCGGTCTGGTGTTGCTGATCGGTATCGTCAAGAAGAACGGCATCCTGATGATCGACTTCGCGCTGGAGGCGCAGCGCCATCGAGGCTTGTCGCCGCAGGATGCAATTTTCGAGGCGTGTATCACGCGGTTCCGGCCGATCATCATGACCACCCTCGCCGCCCTGCTCGGCGCGCTGCCGCTGATGCTCGGTTATGGCACCGGCGCCGAACTGCGCCAGCCGCTGGGGATCGCGGTGGTGGGCGGTTTGCTGGTCAGCCAGATGCTGACGTTGTTTACCACGCCGGTCATATACTTGTGGCTCGAGCGACTTTTCCATAGACCCAAACCTGCGCCCCAGCCGGCGTTGGCGACCACAGACTGAGGCAGGGTCATGCGCGTTCTGATTATCGAAGACGAGGAAAAAACCGCGGACTATCTGCACCGCGGTCTGACGGAACAGGGTTACACCGTGGATCTGGCCCGCGACGGCGTCGAGGGTCTGCATCTGGCGCTGGAAAGCGACTACGCGGTGATCGTCCTCGACGTCATGTTGCCGGGCCTCGACGGCTTCGGCGTGCTGCGCGCATTGCGGGCGCGCAAGCAAACCCCAGTGATCATGCTCACCGCCCGCGAGCGCGTCGAAGATCGCATCCGAGGCCTGCGCGATGGGGCCGACGATTACCTCGGCAAACCGTTTTCCTTCCTCGAACTGGTCGCACGCTTGCAAGCGCTGACCCGGCGCAGTGGCGGCCATGAACCGGTGCAGGTAAGCATCGCCGACCTGTGGATAGATTTGATCAGCCGCAAGGCGACCCGCGCCGGTACGCGACTGGATCTGACCGCCAAGGAATTTTCGTTGCTGAGCGTGTTGGCCCGCCGCCAAGGTGAAATCCTCTCGAAAACCGCCATCGCCGAAATGGTCTGGGACATCAATTTTGACAGCGATGCCAACGTCGTCGAAGTTGCAATCAAACGCCTGCGCGCCAAGCTCGACGGGCCGTTCGACGAGAAACTGCTGCACACCATTCGCGGCATGGGTTATGTGCTGGAGAGCCGTGGTGTCCAGTAATTCGATTGCCCTGCGCCTCAGTGGCATGTTCACGCTGGTGGCGTTGCTGGTGTTTCTGTTGATTGGCGGCGCGTTGTATCAACAGGTCGATAAAGGTTTGGGATTGCTCCCGGAGGCCGAGCTGGATGCGCGTTACAGCGTGCTCGAATCCACGGTCGGCCGCTTCGGCACGCCCGAGCACTGGGTGAAGATCAACAACAAACTCAAGCTGCTCGGCGAAGAAGATAAGCGCATCAGTTTCTGGATCAGCAGCGGCGATCCGCAATACGAATACGGCAACCTCACGCCCCAAATCCGCGAGATCACCAATGGCCCTTTGGGCACGCGCGATCTGCAATTGCCGGGGCAGCCTTATCCACTGAAAGTGCTGGTGAGCGAGTTTCCGGCCAAGGATCAACGCCCGCCGCTGCGCTTTATGATCGGCATCGACACCGATACGTTTCATGAGACTCAGCACAACCTGCTGATCGCGTTGATCGGGCTGGCGATTGTCGGTGTGTTGATGGCTTCGGCGCTGGGTTATTGGGTGGCGCGGATTGGTTTGAAGCCGTTGATCAAACTCTCCCACGAAGCACAGCGACTGGCGCCGCCGCTGAGGGCTGGGCGCTTGCGTTTGTCGCCGCTGCCGCCGGAACTGGAGCAGTTTGTCGACTCGTTCAACTCGACGCTGGAGCGGGTCGAACTGGCCTATTCGCGGCTGGAATCGTTCAACGCTGACGTCGCTCATGAGTTGCGTTCGCCGCTGACCAATTTGATCGGCCAGACCCAAGTGGCGCTGACCCGTGGGCGCTCTGCCGAACATTATTTCGAAGTGCTGCAATCCAATCTGGAAGAACTGGAACGGCTGCGGTCGATCATTAACGACATGCTGTTTCTGGCCAGTGCGGATCAGGGTAATAAGGCGACCAAACTGACGTCGACTTCGCTGGCGGATGAAGTGGCGACGACGCTCGAATATTTGGATTTCATTCTTGAAGATGCGCAGGTTGAAGTGCGAGTCAGCGGCGATGCGCTGGTGCAGATTGAAGTCGCGCATCTGCGGCGGGCGTTGATCAATTTGCTGAGTAATGCGGTACAGCATACCGAGGCGGGTCAGGTGATTGAGGTGCGGATTGAGGTTGAAGAACATCAGGTGAGTATTGGTGTGGCCAATCCGGGATCGCCGATTGCCAGTGAGCATTTGCCGCGATTGTTCGAGCGGTTTTATCGGGTGGATGCGTCGCGCAGTAACAGCGGCAATAACCATGGGTTGGGGCTGGCGATCGTCAAGGCGATTGCGCTGATGCATGGTGGGGATGTGTTTGTGCGCAGTGATCGGGGGATGAATACTTTCGGGATTTATTTGCCGGTCTGAAAAGCCCCTCACCCTAACCCTCTCCCAGAGGGAGAGGGGACTGATTGGGGGATGCTGCAGATGTGCACCGACCTGATCTTGATTCGCCGAATCCATAATCGACTCGATCTTTCAGGTCGATGTACACGCCAGACACCTCGGTCAGCTCCCTCTCCCTCCGGGAGAGGGCTGGGGTGAGGGGCTTTTGACTGGCATTGAAATATCCAGTCGAACTCAGGCTTTGAAGAGCATGGAGATCTGCTCCCTTCCCCCTCGACCCTTGGAGGAGAGGGCTGGGGTGAGGGGGTGATTTTTGCTCCTGCTGTAACAGTCATTTATGAAAATCGCGCTGTTTCCCGTCGCTCGGCAACCTTATCTTTGCCCGCACCAAACAGCACACTCGCCAAGCGAGAAGGTTTTCAAGATGTCCAACAGTATGGGTATTGCCAGCGCTTTCGTTTTGTCCTCATTGATCCTGTCGCCGATGGCGATGGCTGAAGAATCCCACGCGTTCGTGGCGCAGAATTCTGCCCGCGCTCAAGCGTATGACCAGCATCAGGCAGAAATGATGGCCAAGGCCAAAGACGCCACGCAGGCCCCTCAGGCTGCAACTTCCCAGGCTCAATCGCTGGAAAAAGACAGCTGAGTCGCGCACCGCACCGTTTCCCTCGACGCGGTTGTTTGGCTCTTCCCGTTCAACCGTCGTCATTCCAGGCCGCTGCCTTTCAGCGGCCTTTTTTCGTTGTGGTCTGAAAGCCGTTTGGTTCGTCTGTAACAACAAGAAACATCGAGCGCCTCAAAATACAGAGGCGCCAGTTGACCCAAGGAGCTCCATTGCACGTGCGTTACCCAGTCCGCTTCACTCCGTTGTTCATTGCAATTGCCGCAACGATTGCCCCCGCCGTTCACGCCGACGAGCCTGCGAAAGAAGGTTTCATCGAAGGCTCAAGCCTCAACCTCAACGCCCGCAACTACTACATGAATCGCAACCGCATGCAGCAGGCGGACGACAACATTGAGTGGGGCCAGGGCTTTCTCGGGATCTTCCAGTCGGGTTACACCGAAGGCACGGTCGGTTTCGGCATTGATGCCCACGCCATGCTCGGCCTGAAACTCGACGGCGGTGGCGGCACGGACGGCTCAAGCATCCTGCCGATCAGCGATGGCAACGGCAAAGCGCCGGGCTCGTTCTCAACAGCGGGCGGTACGTTGAAAATGCGTGCGTTCGATACCGAGTTGAAGGCCGGTGACCTGTTCCTCACCAACCCGGTGATCGCGGGCGGTGACACGCGCATGCTGCCGCAGACGTTTCGTGGTATCAGTCTGAGCAACCACAGCTTCGACGGCTGGTTGATCGAGGGCGGTCAGGCGAGTTTCACCAAGCCGTACAACCAGAGTGGTCACACACGCATCGGTACCTCCTACGGGACGTTGGCCGAGGGCGACGAAAGCCAGCACCTGAACTGGGCTGGCGTGGCGTGGAGCGGTGTCGAGGGTTTGACCAGCAGCCTGTACGCGTCCGAACTCAAGGACATCTGGAACCAGTACTACTACGACCTGGATTACACCTGGCAGTTGAACGATCTGGTCAGCCTCAACCCGGGTCTGCACTTCTATCACACGCAAGACACCGGCGATGCGCTGCTCGGCGACATCGACAACAACACCTACAGCCTGCATTTCACCGTGGGGATCGGCAGCCACAGCGTCACGGCGGCGTATCAGCGGGTCAACGGTAATACGCCGTTCGACTACATCAGCCAGGGCGACAGCGTTTATCTGGACAACTCGCAGCAGTACTCGGACTTCAATGGCCCGAACGAACGCTCGTGGAAGCTCAAGTACGCCTATGACTTTGCCGGAGTGGGTTATCCGGGGCTGACGTCAGCGGTGTCGTACTCGCGCGGGACGGTGGATTTGACCAAGGTTGATCCGGATAGCCAGGGTTACTCGAACTGGTACAGCGCCGAGGGTCGCAATGCCAAGCATTGGGAACGTGATATCGATTTGAAGTACGTGGTGCAGAGTGGCCAGGCCAAAGACCTCGCGGTGCGCCTGCAATGGGCGACCAACCGTGGCGGCAATGGTTACGGCGCGATTGATACCGACACCGACGAATACCGCGTGATCATCGACTACCCGATCAACGTCTTCTAAGCTCAACTGCGATCTGATACAAATTTTGATTGAAATGGTTTTTGTGGCGAGGGGATTTATCCCCGTTGGGCTGCGAAGCGGCCCCAAAAAAGGGTCTGCTACGCAGCCCAACCGGGATAAATCCCCGCGCCCCAGTAGAAC
>NZ_JASCPK010000169.1:0-11124 GCF_029959385.1 Pseudomonas sp. PS01303 | reverse complement strand
CTCGCGAAGAGGCCGGCACATTCAACATGATCTGTGCCTGAACCACCGTCTTCGCGAGCAAGCTCGCTCCCACATTGGATATCACGGCCCCCAAAAAAGGGTTACGCGTCAGATTCTTTCGCTTTGCACTTGCACGTACAGCGTTCGCCCGGCGCCGAGGCCGGCGATGATCGCGCCGGTGCCGATGATGCCGAAGATCCAGCCCACCGCATTCCAGCCGCCCGTCCAGTCATGCACCACGCCGACCGCAAACGGCCCCATCGACGCCAGCGTGTAACCGAAGCCTTGGGACATGCTCGACAGGTTCGCCGCGACGTGCGAATCGCGCGAACGCAAGACGATCAACGTCAACGCCAGACTGAACGTACCGCCCTGCCCCAGGCCCAGCAGAATCGCCCAGCCCCACAAACCTTCGATCGGCGCATACAGGCAACCGAACAGGCCCCCCAGGGTCAACGCCATCACCACCACAATTGCCAGTCGCTGATCCTTGCCGCGAGTGGCCAGCCAAGGCGCGGCCAGCGAACTGGCGAGTTGGATGATCACCGAGCCGGACAACACCAGCCCCGCTTGCGTCGGGGTCAGCCCGCGACCAATCAGGATCGACGGCAACCAGCCAAACACGATGTACGCCAGCGACGATTGCAGGCCCATATACAACGTCACTTGCCACGCCAGCGGATCACGCAGCAAACCGCGCACGCGATAGGCGACGTTGTGTGCACCGTGTTTCTGCCCGACCTGTGGCAGCCAGAACAACGCCGCCACCAGCGCCGGGATGACCCAGAAGCCCAGGCCAATTGTCCAGTCTCCGCCAATATGTTCGCTCAACGGCACACTGGTGCCTGCCGCCATTGCCGCACCGAGGCACAGGGCCATGGTGTAGACGCCGGTCATGGTGCCGGCGTGTTTGGCGAAGTCACGTTTGACGATACCCGGCAGCAATACGCCGACAATGCCGATGCTTGCGCCGCCCAATACGCTGCCGGCGAACAAACCGATTTCACCGAAGCTGCTACGCAAAATGATGCCGCAGGCCAGCGTCAGCAGGATGCCCAGCACCACGCGTTCGGCGCCAAAACGTCGCGCCAGAATCGGTGCCAGCGGCGCGAACAAACCGAGGCACAGCACCGGCAGTGTGGTCAGCAAACCGGCCTGCGCCGCCGACAAGCCGAGGCTCCTGGAAACGTCGCTGAGCAGCGGCGCCATGCTCGACAGCGCCGGGCGCAAGTTCAACGCCACCAGAATCAGCCCCAGCAGCAACAGCCACGGGCGGCGCACCAGCGGGTGGCTTTGTTGCACCTGCTCGTCATCGGCCTCGGCGTCAATCAGCAGCTCTTCAAGCTCTGCCGTGCGTTTCGGGGTTGTGGATAGCTCACTGCGGGACATGGATTTCTCGGTTTCAAGGTTCATTGATCAACTGCCTCGACAAGGCTTTGGCCCGTTCCGGGTCGCTTTGTTCGACGGCATCGAGCAACTCGATGTGCAGGTCGAACACCTCCTGACGGCGCGGGACGATGTTCAGGGTCTGGCGCAATTGCGCGCCGACGATGCTGGAGAAATAGCGATACAGCTCGCTGAGGGTCGGGTTGTGCGCGGCGTCGACCAGTCGGCGGTGGAACACCAGATCGCAGGCGATGTAGGTGTCGAGGTCGCCGTGGTAGTGACTGCCACTGGTGCCGAGCGCCTCACGCAATGCCGCGAGGTCTTCATCGGTGCGACGCAACGCCGCCAGACCGATCGCCTCGACTTCAAGGATGTGGCGGGTTTCCCGCGCCTGCTCCAGCGAGCAACGCGACAACGCTTTCAGCGTGTCGAGCGGATCAACCAGCGCGCGCAAATAACTGCCGTCGCCCTGGCGAATCTCGATCAATCCGGAAAACGCCAACACACGCATGGCTTCGCGCACGGTATTGCGGCTAATGCCCAGTTCGGCGCACAGCTCGGGTTCGGTCGGCAAGCGCTCGCCGACCTGCCAGGCACCGCTGTTAATGCGCTGGCGGAGTTGATCCAGGGCCTGATCGACCAAGGATCGTTTGATGAGTGGAGAAATGTCCGACATAGAATTCGCCCTTTCATCCAATCATAGGATGAATTTTCCGACATGTTAGTCAGACCCATGTAGGACGGCAACCACCTAGGGTCAAAAGGCGACACATGGAGCGGCATTTTCGATTGGTCAAAATTACCCTTTAAGGGTAATTTCAGGGACAGGGTTTTGGTTTCTTATGGAAAAGAACACACCCCATTATGAGCTGGCGGTGATCAAGGCTGAGGTCAGGCGGTTAGGTCAAAAAGCTTTCACCAAAACTTCGGTCAAATAAGCTGAGAAGCTCGGCTTCAACCTCAGCGAAATGCTAGAGATCGTCTTCGAGCTACAAACCAGGATGTTGTACAAATCGATGACTACTTATGACGATCATCGAATCTGGCAAGACGTGTATCACACCAATTCACGAGATCAGGAGATTTACATCAAGGTGACCTACCGCCCCGGCGGCGGCCCACCGGTAATCTCTTTCAAGGAGAAAAACCCATGAAAACCCAGCAATGTGTCAGCTGCGGTGCACGTGAGGGAATGAGACATTTCCAGGGTCGCGGAGAAACCCTGAGTGTCAAAGGCATGGAGCGCCGAGTAGACGATCTGTCCGGTTGGGAGTGCCAGAAGTGCGGTGAAGTGGAATGGGATTTCGACAGCGATAGTGCACAGCGGTACTGCGACGCCGGTGACGAGCTGGTTCTCGCTGCCAGACAAATGATCGGCGCCGAGATGAAACGCATTCGACGCAAATTGCACCTGACGCAAAAAGAGGCGGTGCAATTGCTCTCTGGTGGCGGGCATAACGCGTTCTCTCGTTACGAGCGTGGTGAGTTACTTCCACCCAAAGCATTGGTGCTGCTGATGCGTTTGCTGGATCGACATCCCTACATGCTCGTCGATATCCAGACCTTGGCTGAAGGCGCAGACCTGCGCGGCTTCAAGCACACCGTCCACAAAGAACACGAAACCCTCACCGTCTCCTGACCCCAAAAAAAACAAACCCGGCACAAGGCCGGGTTTGATTTACGCAAAAACCATCAATGCAAAATCTGACTCAAGAACAGCTTCGTCCGCTCATTCTGCGGGTTGTCGAAGAAGTCATTTGGCGCCGCCTGTTCAACGATCTCACCCTTGTCCATGAAGATCACACGGTTCGCCACAGTCCGCGCGAAGCCCATTTCGTGAGTCACGCAAAGCATGGTCATGCCGTCTTCCGCCAGACCGATCATGGTGTCGAGCACCTCTTTCACCATCTCCGGATCAAGCGCTGAAGTTGGTTCATCGAACAGCATGATTTTCGGTTTCATGCACAGGGCGCGGGCAATCGCTACACGCTGTTGCTGACCACCGGACAGTTGCCCCGGGAATTTATGCGCCTGCTCCGGAATGCGTACGCGTTCCAGGTAATGCATGGCGATTTCCTCGGCCTTGCGTTTGGGCATCTTGCGCACCCACATCGGCGCCAAGGTGCAGTTCTGCAAAATGGTCAGGTGCGGGAACAGGTTGAAGTGCTGGAACACCATGCCGACTTCGCGGCGGATCGCTTCGATCTGCTTGAGGTCGTTGGTCAGTTCCACGCCGTCGACGACGATGCGGCCCTGCTGGTGTTCTTCCAGACGATTGAGGCAACGAATCGTCGTCGATTTGCCGGAACCCGACGGGCCGCACAAAACGATACGCTCGCCCTGTTTCACGTTGAGGTTGATGTCTTTCAGCACGTGGAACTGGCCGTACCACTTGTTGACGCCCTGCATCTGAATAATGCCTTCAGGGCTCACAGGCTTTTTGATTACTTCACTCATCTCAAAACTCCTAACGCTTGTGGCCAGTGTCGAGCTTGCGTTCCAGATGCATGGAATAGCGCGACATACCAAAACAGAAAATCCAGAACACCAGGGCGGCGAATACGTAGCCTTCGGTGGCCATGCCCAGCCATTTAGGATCGGCAGCGGCTTGCTTGACGCTGTTGAGCAGGTCAAACAGGCCGATGATGATCACCAGACTGGTGTCCTTGAACAGCGCAATGAAGGTGTTGACGATGCCGGGGATCACCAGCTTCAGGGCTTGCGGCAGAATCACCAGGCCCATCGAACGCCAGTAACCGAGGCCCATCGCAGCAGCGGCTTCATACTGACCTTTGGGAATCGCTTGCAGGCCACCGCGCACCACTTCAGCGACATAGGCCGACTGGAACAGGATCACGCCGATCAGCGCCCGCAGCAGCTTGTCGAAGTTCATGCCTTCAGGCAGGAACAGCGGCAGCATCACCGAGGACATGAACAGCACGGTGATCAACGGCACGCCGCGCCAGAATTCGATGAAGGTCACGCAGACCACACGAATCGCCGGCATGTTCGAGCGTCGACCCAGCGCCAGCACAATCCCCAGCGGCAAGGCGCCGGCGATACCGACGGTGGCGATCACCAGGGTCAGCATCAGGCCGCCCCATTGGCTGGTCGCCACCTGTGGCAAGCCGAATACGCCGCCGTGCAGCAGGCACCAGGCAACAATCGGGTAGATCACCAGGAAGCTCAGCCCGTACACCGCTTTACGCGGGAACCGCGAGATGAACAGTGGCGCCACGCCGATCACCGCCAGCCACACGGTCAGGTCGACGCGCCAGCGCCATTCAGCCGGGTAATAGCCGTACATGAACTGGCCGAAACGCTGCTGAATGAACACCCAGCAGGCGCCTTCCTTGGTGCAGTCGGCGCGGGTGGTGCCGACCCAGTTGGCATCAATGATTGCCCAACTGAGAATCGGTGGCACGACGAGGTAGATCAGGTAGAACGCAAACAGGGTCAGCAGGGTGTTGAGCCAGCTGGAGAACATGTTCGCGCGCATCCACGCCACCACGCCGATGCTGCTGTTCGGTGGGGGCATGTCGGGTTTGAAAGTATGAGTACTCATGCGCTTTTCCTTACCGCTCGATCAGCGCAATGCGCTTGTTGTACCAGTTCATCAGCAAGGAAATGCTGATACTGATCGCCAGGTACACGCTCATGGTGATGGCAATCACTTCGATCGCCTGACCGGTCTGGTTAAGCACGGTGCCGGCGAACAGCGAAACCATTTCCGGGTAACCGATACCGGCCGCCAGCGAAGAGTTTTTCGCCAGGTTGAGGTATTGGCTGGTCAGCGGCGGAATGATCACGCGCAGGGCTTGCGGGATGATCACCTTGCGCAGGGTCGGGCCGTTGCGCAGGCCGAGCGAACGCGCCGCTTCGGTCTGGCCGTGGCTGACCGACTTGATCCCCGAACGCACGATCTCGGCGATAAACGCCGCCGTATACACGGTCAGGGCCAGGGTCAAGGCGAGCAGTTCCGGGATCAGCACCCAGCCGCCAACGAAGTTGAAGCCTTTGAGCTCGGGCATTTCCCAGTGCAGCGGCGCGCCGAAGATCAGTGCGCACAAGGTCGGGATCACTAGCAGAATCGCCAGGCCTACCCAGAACTTGTGGAACGGTACGCCGGTCGCTTCAAAGCGCTTGTTGGCCCAACGGCACATCAGCACGATGCCGACGATGGCCACCACGATGCTGATCATGAACGCCCAGAAACCATCAGCGGCCAGCGCGGCCGGCATGTTCAGGCCACGGCTGCTGACGAAGAAGGTGTCGCCGAAGTTGTGGCTGTTGCGCGGCCCCGGCATGGTCAGGAATACCGCGAAGTACCAGAACAGGATTTGCAGCAGCGGCGGAATGTTGCGGAAAACTTCCACGTACACCGTCGCCAGTTTGCTGATGATCCAGTTCTGCGACAGCCGTGCCACACCGATGATGAAGCCGAGAATCGTCGCCAGAATCACGCCGATCACTGTCACCAACAAGGTGTTGAGCAAACCGATAACGAAGACGCGGGCATAACTGTCCGCTTCGGTGTAATCGATCAGGTGTTGAGCGATGCCGAACCCGGCACTGCGCTCCAGAAAGTCGAAACCGGAGGTAATGCCCCGGTGCTGCAGGTTGGTTTGCGTGTTGTCGAACAGAAACCAGCCCAGCGAAACCACCGCGACAATCGTGATGATCTGGAATAGCCACGCACGCACTCGTGGATCGCTGAGGCTGAGCCTCTGCTTAGGTGCGCCGATTGAATTTTGCATGAAGTGCCCCGCAAAAAATGGAACAAGAACATCACCCGGCGGTTGGCCCGCCGGGCGATAGAACCATTAGCGCACTGGTGGTGCGTACTGAATGCCGCCGTTGTTCCACAGGGCGTTCAAGCCGCGGTCGATTTCCAGCGGAGTGCTCTTGCCGAGGTTTTTCTCGAAGATTTCGCCGTAGTTACCGACTTGTTTGACGATCTGTACTACCCAGTCTTTCGGCAGTTTCAGGTCTTTGCCGTATTCGCCGTCAGCACCGAGCATACGAGCGACGTCCGGGTTTTTGGTCGACTTGGCTTCGGCTTCGACGTTTTTCGAAGTGATGCCGGCTTCTTCGGTGTTGAGCAGCGCGTAGCCAACCCAACGCACGATGGCCAGCCACTCGTCGTCGCCATTACGTACGACCGGGCCCAGGGGTTCTTTGGAAATGGTTTCCGGCAGAACCACGTAGTCCTTCGGCGCTGCCAGCTTGCTGCGCTGGGCGAACAGTTGCGATTTGTCGGAGGTCAGCACGTCGCAACGACCGGATTCCAGCGACTTGGCGCTTTCATCGGAGGTGTCGAAAGTGATCGGGGTGTATTTCAGACCGTTGCCACGGAAGTAGTCGGAAACGTTCAGCTCGGTGGTGGTACCGGCCTGGATGCAGATGGTTGCACCGTCCAGCTCTTTGGCACTTTTCACGCCGAGCTTGTTGTTCACCAGGAAGCCGATGCCGTCGTAGTAGGTAATGAAGCCCGGGAATTTCAGGCCCATGCCCGCGTCACGCGAACTGGTCATGGTGGTGTTGCGCGACAGGATGTCGATCTCGCCGGACTGCAGCGCGGTGAAGCGCTCCTTGGCGTTCAACTGACTGAACTTGACCTTGGTCGCGTCGCCGAAAACGGCAGCGGCCACAGCGCGGCAGACGTCAGCGTCGATCCCGAGGATCTTGCCGGTTGCATCCGGTACCGAGAAGCCCGGCAGACCGTCGCTCACGCCACACTGCACGAAACCTTTCTTCTGCACTGCATCCAGGGTTGCACCCGCCTGAGCGAACCCGCTGACACCGAGTACTGTTGCTGCAGTCACGATGGCCAGGGTGGATTTCAACATCTTCATTCAAACCTCCAGTTTTGCTCTTGTTGTGTCGGAGCTTGAGTCCAGTCGCACCCTTTTGAGGCGGTGTTGACCCTTGTTGGCTTTTTATTGGGTCAACCGACGTAAGACCTTCGCTATGAGTCTAGTAGGAGAAGATCCACAAAATGGATCACTCACTTCTCACCAATCGGCCGAACGGGCGGTAGCCCTTTCACGTTCGCGAAGCCCGTAGCGGCCCTTGGCGAACATCCATCACCGGATTTTTTGCAATCCCGGCCCACGGGGTACACTGATAGTGTTACCGCCAGGCGCGAGATCGGTTGCACGCCTGAAGCCATAGCAAAGCCCGTACCACACCGTTCGCTGAAGCGCTTTAGCGACAGGTCAATAGCAAAACTTGTACCCTTGCGACATCTTCTTAACAGATCAATCGGGCGCGCCCTTCAATCACGCACTCAATGAGAGCGCCCGCACACAATTGGAGCAGCCATGACCGAGCCCTTGATTCTTCAGCCTGTTAAGCCCGCAGACGCCTGCGTGATCTGGCTGCACGGCCTCGGCGCCGACCGCTACGACTTCTTGCCGGTGGCCGAAGCGTTGCAGGAAAGCCTGTTGAGCACGCGTTTTGTGTTGCCGCAGGCGCCGACACGTCCCGTTACGATAAATGGCGGATATGCCATGCCGAGCTGGTACGACATCAAAGCCATGAGCCCGGCGCGGGCGATCGATCGTGATGAGCTGGAAGCGTCTGCCGATCGCATCATCGAATTGATCGAAAACGAGCGCGCCAGCGGAATAGACGCCTCGCGGATTTTCCTCGCCGGTTTTTCCCAGGGTGGTGCCGTGGTTTTGCACACCGCTTTCTTGAAATGGCAGGGGCCGTTGGGTGGCGTGCTGGCGTTGTCGACGTATGCGCCGACGTTCAGTGATGAGCTGGAGTTGTCGGCCAGTCAGCAGCGGATTCCGGTGCTGTGCCTGCACGGTCAGTTCGATAACGTGGTGCAGAACTCGATGGGCCGCAGTGCTTACGAGCACTTGGTGAAGCATGGTGTCACCGTGACATGGCAGGAATACCCAATGGAGCACGAAGTGTTACCCGAAGAAATTCGCGACATTGGCGTCTGGTTGAGCGAACGTCTGCGCTAATCGCGACAGCATTGCCTGCCCGTTGATCATCACACTACGCCGCGCCCGTTTCTTGCATTACACTGGCCGGCGTACATTCCTTAACCAATTGATGAGATGACCGTGCTCGAAGCACTCAAGAAAATGTTCGGTAAAAGCGAGGCTGAGCAGCTCGCGCCAGTTCCCAGTGCGCCGTCGCACGCCCCCGGTCATCGCCACGATGCGCCCCAGGCCGACCGCCCCGCTGCCGTAGCAGCACCGAAGCAAGACCCGCAACCCGCTCCGGCCGCACCCATCGCCGCCGAGCCTGCGCGCAGTGAAGAGCCGAAACCGGCCAGACCGCGTCGCGAACCGAAGCCCAAGGCATCGGTCATTCCGTGGAAACTCGAAGATTTCGTTGTCGAGCCACAAGAAGGCAAAACCCGCTTTCACGATTTCAAACTCGCGCCAGAACTGATGCACGCCATTCAGGATCTGGGCTTCCCGTATTGCACGCCGATCCAGGCGCAGGTGCTGGGCTTCACCCTCGCCGGCAAAGACGCCATTGGTCGCGCGCAGACCGGTACCGGCAAAACCGCCGCGTTCCTGATCTCGATCATCACTCAGTTGCTGCAAACACCGCCGCCGAAAGAACGCTACATGGGCGAACCCCGTGCGCTGATCATCGCGCCGACCCGTGAGCTGGTGGTGCAAATCGCCAAAGACGCCGCTGACCTGACCAAGTACACCGGCCTCAACGTGATGACCTTCGTTGGCGGCATGGACTTCGACAAGCAGCTCAAGCACCTCGAAGCGCGTCACTGCGACATTCTCGTCGCGACCCCGGGCCGCCTGCTCGACTTCAACCAGCGCGGCGACGTGCACCTGGACATGGTCGAAGTGATGGTGCTGGACGAAGCCGACCGCATGCTCGACATGGGTTTCATCCCACAAGTCCGCCAGATCATTCGTCAGACCCCGCCGAAAAGCGAACGCCAGACCCTGCTGTTCTCTGCGACCTTCACCGAAGACGTGATGAACCTCGCCAAGCAGTGGACGACCGATCCGTCGATCGTCGAAATCGAAATCACCAACGTCGCCAACGAAAACGTCGAGCAACACATCTACGCCGTGGCCGGTGCCGACAAGTACAAACTGCTCTACAACCTGGTCAACGATAATGGTTGGGAGCGGGTGATGGTCTTCGCCAACCGCAAGGACGAAGTCCGCCGCATCGAAGAGCGCCTGGTGCGCGACGGTGTGAACGCTGCGCAGTTGTCCGGCGACGTGCCGCAACACAAACGTATCAAGACTCTGGAAGGTTTCCGCGAAGGCAAGATTCGTGTCTTGGTCGCCACCGATGTGGCCGGTCGCGGCATTCACATCGACGGCATCAGCCACGTGATCAACTTCACCCTGCCGGAAGTGCCGGACGACTACGTGCACCGCATCGGCCGTACCGGTCGTGCCGGTGCTGACGGCGTGTCGATCAGCTTCGCCGGTGAGGACGACTCCTATCAGTTGCCGTCCATCGAAGAGAAGCTCGGTCGCAAGATCAGCTGTGAAACGCCACCGACGCATTTGTTGCGTGCGGTAGAGCGCAAGCGTCCGCAGCAGTAAGCGACGCTAAAAAAGAATGCGCAGCCGGCAACGGACTGCGCTTTTTTTTCGTCTGGATTTTTTGCCGCAGAAGCTTGCCCAAGAATACTAAAAGTCCATAATGGACAAACAAGTTTAGTTTTTTTGTCTGCGGAGTCTGAAATGTCCAGTACGCCCTACGTGATCGACCAAGCCCAAGCCCGTGAGTTGCTGGCGCGTATCGATGTGCCGCAGATCTTGCGCAAGCTGTTTCGTGATCTTGCCAACGGCAAAGCCGTGCAGCCGGCGCAGCAACTGGTCGAATTCCCGCAGGGTGCTGGCGACTTCATCAACTATCTGGGCGTGCTGGCCGAGGATGGGGTTTACGGCGTGAAGACCTCGCCCTACATCGTTCGCGAACAAGGTGCGCTGGTGACAGCGTGGACGCTGTTGATGTCGATGAAAACCGGTCAGCCGCTATTGCTGTGCGATGCTGGTGAACTCACCACTGCACGCACCGCTGCGACCACAGCGGTGGCTGTTGATGCGCTCGCGCCTCTGGACGCTAAACATTTGGCGATCATTGGCAGCGGCAAGGTTGCCCAGGCGCATCTGCATTACGTGAAGTCGCTGCGTGACTGGCAGAGCATCAGTCTGTATTCGCCAAGCCTGTGCGCTGATACTCAATCCCAGGCCCTGCTGAAAGCCATCACGCCCAATCTGAAGATCACCGACAGCCGCGAAACCGCCCTCGTGGATGCGGATGTGATCATGCTTTGCACCTCATCGGCGGGCCCGGTGATTGACCCCGCTGAGTTGAGCAAACCGGCGCTGATCACCTCGATCAGCACCAACGCTCCGCGCGCCCACGAAGTGCCGCCGCAGAGCCTCAACGACATGCAGGTCTTCTGCGACTATCGGCTGACCACGCCGGGGTCGGCGGGTGAAATGCTGATTGCCAGTGAGCAGCATGGCTGGAGCAACGATGCGATCGTTGGTGACCTCGCTGACCTGCTCAGTGAAAAAGTCCAGCGTCCGGGTTACGACCGTCACGTGTTTTTCCGTTCAATCGGTTTGGGCCTGGAAGACATTGCCCTCGCCAATGCGGTGTATCACCTGACCCACTAACACCAAAAATCCCCCTGTAGGAGCTGCCGAAGGCTGCGATCTTTTGATCTTGATCCTGAAAAAAACAAGATCAAAAGATCGCAGCCTTCGGCAG
>NZ_JASCPK010000168.1:0-11343 GCF_029959385.1 Pseudomonas sp. PS01303 | reverse complement strand
TCGGCAATCAATCCATCACCCGCCCTTACCTGGCGCAAAACGGCACGTTCGCGCCGGCCGGGTACTGGGTGCGCAAGGAGTGACGCCATGACAGAAAACGCCGATCAGATGGCACCTGACGCTTCGCCTGGCGAAGTGTCCAAGAAGGCGGGCGTCCGTCGCGTCAACAACATGCCCATGTACATCCTCGGCGGCGTCCTGCTGTCGTTCGTGCTGGTCATGGCCCTGGTCGCGGCGGATCGCGCGGCCAAGCAGAACGCGCCGGCGGACGGCCCCAAGGAGAAGGCCGGCAACACGTCGATGTTCGCCAAGGAGATCGCAGGCGACAAGACCGGCGGCTTGATCGAGCCGGCAAGCCCGCTCAAGGTGCCCGACATGCCGACCGGCCCGGCGTCGGCTCCGCTGGAGATCGCGCGGCCGTCCAACCCGGACGCGCCGCCGGCCCCGCCGGCCAACCCCGGCAACCCGGGCCAGCCGGTGAACGACGACGAGGCCCAGCGCATCCGCATGGCGAAGATGCAGATGTTCGGCGAAGCCGTGAAGGCCAAGACCACCGTGCGCGTGGATGCCCCGCGTAGCAACGGCTCCGCGCCGGGTGGCCCGAGCACCTACACCGGCACGCCGCAGACGCGCGATGAAATGCTGAACCGCATCGCAGCGGTGCAGCAGCAAATCGACGCGCAGCGCAGCAACGATCCGACCGCCGCCTATCAAGCACGCCTGGCGCAGATTCGCGGCATGGGCGTCGGTGGTGGCGGCGCGGCTCCGGCCGCCGGCGGCATGGGCGCGGGCGGTGCGCCGCAGCTCCTGCAAACCTCGACCAGCGGCGGCGGGCGCAACAGCATGGCGCAGTTCGGCCAAGGTGGGCAGGGCGACCGCTGGAAGCTGGATTCGCAGCCGGAAGCGCCGCGCACACCGTTCGAGCTGCGCGCGGGCTTCGTCGTGCCGGCCACGCTCATTTCGGGCATCAACTCCGATCTGCCGGGCCAAATCATGGCCCAGGTCGCGCAGGACGTGTACGACACACCGACCGGCAAGCACCTGTTGATCCCGCAGGGATCGCGCCTCGTCGGCTCGTATTCGAGCGACGTGGCCTACGGCCAAGCGCGCGTGCTGGTTGCGTGGCAACGCATCGTGTTCCCCGATGGCAAGGCGATGGACATTGGCGCGATGCCAGGCGCGGACAGCGCGGGATACGCGGGCTTCCACGACCAGGTGAACAACCACTATGTGCGCCTGTTCGGCTCGGCCTTCCTCATGTCCGGCGTGACAGCAGGCATCACCTACAGCCAACGCCAGAACCAGGCCACAAACACCTATGGCGCACCGAGCGCCAGCAGTGCCCTAAGCGAAGCCCTCGGCCAGCAGCTCGGCCAGGTTACGGCGCAACTCATCGCCAAGAACCTGAGCATTTCGCCGACGCTGGAAATTCGGCCGGGGTATCGCTTCAACGTCGTGGTCACGAAGGACATGACGTTTTCCAAGCCGTACCGTTCCTTCGATTACTAACGCCATAGGAGAAAAGCACCATGAAGCCGAAGTTTTTAGCCGCTAAATTGGCCCTCGTCATTGCTGTTTCGAGCACGCTGGCGGTCACACCTGTGCAGGCTGGCATCCCCGTCATCGACGGCACCAACCTGTCGCAGAACATCATGACGGCCATCGAATCGGTGGCCCAGACGCTCAAGCAAATTGAGCAGTACAGCACCCAGCTCCAGCAGTATCAAAACCAACTCCAGAACACGATGGCCCCGGCCGCGTATATCTGGGATCAGGCGCAATCGACCATCAACGGGTTGATGAACGCGGTCAACACGCTGGATTACTACAAGACCCAACTCGGCAGCCTGGACAGCTACATCGGCAAGTTCCAGGACGTGAACTACTACAAGAACTCGCCGTGCTTTACGGCGGCAGGGTGCTCCGACGCGGAACGCGCAGCACTTCGGAATGTGGCCCAGCTCGCGAGCGAGTCGCAGAAGAAGGCCAACGATGCCTTGTTCAAGGGCCTCGATAGGCAGCAAACGAATCTCACGGCCGATGCAGCGACGTTGCAGCGTCTTCAATCGGCAGCGCAGGGCGCGCAGGGCCAAATGCAGGCCATCGGCTACGCCAACCAGCTCGCCAGCCAGCAGGCCAACCAGCTCTTGCAGATTCGTGGCCTGCTGATCGCGCAGCAGAACGCGATGGCAACCAAGATGCAGGCCGACGCCGACAAGGAAGCCCAGCAGGCGGCAGCGGCCGCACAACTGCGCCAGGGCAGCTACCGGGCCAGCCCGGCGCGCACCTGGTAAGGGGGATTCATGAAAGCAATCAAGGCTCTGTCCTTGGCCTCGGCCGCCCTCGTGGCGGCCTTGGTCGCCGGCTGCGACAACAAGCCGGCCACGGCCCCCATGCCGGAAGTGAACGACGAGAACTGCAAGCCCGAGAACATCGCCAAGATCGAGGACAAGGGCGTCCAGCAGGCTTTTTCGTCGCTGTGCTTGCGTCGTGGTGGGGATTTCAAGCCCAGCCCGAAACGCGAATGGTGAGGTGCTGACGATGAGAATGCCAGCCAATCTAAAAACCCTCGCCCTGCCGCTGTTCGTCTGGCTGGCGTTCTTCGCGGTCGATGCCCACGCGGCCATCGACAACGCCGGCGTGTTCGATAGCGTGCTGGATCGCTACCAGGCCGCCGCGAGCGGCTGGGCCGGTGTCATCACCACGGCCGCAACCTGGCTCTTCTGGACGCTGGTTGTGATCTCGATGGTCTGGACGTTCGGCATGATGGCCTTGCGCAAGGCCGACATTGGCGAGTTCTTCGCGGAGTTCGTCCGCTTCACGATCTTTACCGGCTTCTTCTGGTGGGCGCTGACCAACGGCCCTAACTTCGCCTCGTCCATCTATGCGTCGTTGCGGCAGCTCGCCGGCAACGCGACGGGCCTGGGCAATGCTCTGTCGCCCTCGGGCATCGTGGACGTGGGCTTTGCGATCTTCGACAAGGTGATGGATCAGTCCTCGGTGTGGTCGCCGGTGGACAGCATGGCCGGCATCCTCATGGCCGTGGCGATCCTGGTCATCCTGGCCCTGGTCGGTGTGAATATGCTTCTGCTGCTCGCGTCGGGCTGGGTGCTCGCCTACGGCGGCGTGTTCTTCCTCGGCTTCGGTGGTTCGCGCTGGACTTCCGACATGGCGATCAACTACTACAAGGTCGTCCTGGGCGTGGCCGCGCAGCTCTTCGCAATGGTGCTCCTGGTGGGCATCGGCAAGACCTTCCTCGATGACTACTACTCGCGCATGAGCGCCGGCATCAGCCTCAAGGAAATGGGCGTGATGCTGATCGTCGTCATCATCCTCTTGGCGTTGGTCAACAAGATTCCGCCGCTCATCGCCGGGATCATCACCGGCGCGAGCGTGGGCGGTGCCGGCATCGGCCAGTTCGGTGCAGGCGCTGCGTTGGGTGCCGCAGGCATGGCAGCAGCAGCGGCCGCGACCGGCGGCGCCGCTCTGGCCGCCGGCGCAGCCTCGGCCGCCGGTGGTGCCTCTGCCGTCATGGCCGCCTTCTCGAAGGCCAATGAGAACGTGTCGGCAGGCACGGACGTTATGTCGGCCTTCTCGGGCGGCGGCAGCTCGGGCGGCGGTGCGGGCGGCGGCGGCGACGCCGGCACCGGCAGCACGCCCTTCGCTCAGGCTGCGGGCTTTAGCGGCAGCTCCGGCGGTGGCTCTTCGTCGGGTGGCGGCAGCCCCTCGACCGGCAGCAGCTCGGGCAGCTCGAAGGGCGGCGATAAGGGCGGCGGCAAAGCCGACGCCGGCGGCCAGGGCAGCAGCTCGACGGCCAGCACCGGCAGCAGTGCCGACAAGGCCGCCAAGAACGAACCCAAGCCCGCCGGCGGGGCAGGGCAAGGGCAGCAGGCCGCACCGGGCAGCACCGGCCCCGGCTTGCTCGCATCGGCCGCATCGGCCCTCGGCACGGCCGGCCGCATCGCCGCCGACGCCGGCGCGAACTTGGCGAAGGGAACCGCCGATGTTGCCAAGGCCAAAGCCGCGAGCCTGCGCGAAGCCGCAGCCGAGCGGATCGCCGACACCACTGGCGGAAAGATCGCCGCCGCGATCAAGGCGCAAGGAAGCGGCACGGCCGAGAACATCGACGTGCCCGACCAGCAGCCCGCGCCGAGCTTCGGCGACAACAGCCTGGCAGGCGGCCCCGCCGATGCCGATCCCGAGTCCGAAGTAGCTGCGTTCGCCAACCGCGAGCAAGGCCGCGACGGCACAACTGCGTAACCAAGGAGAGTCCAACCATGAAGAAGAAACTGTTTGCCCTGGCCGCCCTCGTGGCAGCCCTCGGATCGACCGCCGGCACGGCCAGCGCGCAAGACGTGCTGACCGGCGACACGCGCCTGGCCTGCGAGGCGATCCTGTGCCTGTCGTCGGGCACGCGCCCGAGCGAATGCACGCCGTCGCTGTCGCGGTACTTCAACATCACGAAGCGCAAGCTGTCGGACACGATCCGCGCCCGCCTGAACTTCCTCCAGCTTTGCCCGGTGGCGAGCCAGACGCCGGAAATGCAGTCGCTCGTGTCGGCGATCTCGCGCGGCGCTGGCCGTTGCGACGCGCAGTCGCTGAACTCGACGTTGGTGATGTGGACGGGCGGCTACGACGATGGGCGCACGTACATCAGCAACCAGTTGCCTGACTACTGCGGGGCCTACACCGGCCACGCCTACACCGACTTCGCCAGCAGCGGCACGCTGCCGCGCTATGTCGGGACGCCAGAGCGGGGCGGGTATTGGGTCGAAGCGCGCGACTATGACCGCGCCTTGGCCGAGTACAACGAACGCATCCGGCGCGAGGACGAAGAGCGCCGCCGTCAGTCCTGGCTGAACTGAGGGAGGGGAGGGCATGCCGTTCTTCGCCGATCTGCCGCCGCAGCTCCAGGAGCGCGTCGTCTGCTCGATCTCGGCCGCCGTCAAGTACGAGGTGCCGGTCAACATCGTGTTGGCCGTCGCCGAGAAAGAGGGCGGCAAGCCGGGCCAGTGGGTGCGCAACTCGAATGGCACGCATGACGTTGGCCCGATGCAGTTCAACACCGCGTACCTGGGCGACCTGGCCCGATACGGCATCACGGCGAACGATGTGGCGGCTGCCGGCTGCTACTCGTTCGACCTGGCCGCCTGGCGGCTGCGGATGCACATCCGCAACGACAAGGGCGACCTCTGGACGAAGGCGGCGAACTACCACTCGCGCACGCCGCAGTACAACGCGGTGTACCGGGCCGACTTGATGCGCAAGGCGTCGAAGTGGGCCGATTGGCTCGAAGCTCGGTTCGTCACGCTTGACGTGACGAAGGCCGGGGCCACGCCCTCGACGCCCAGCCAGCCCGCGACGGTGGCCCAGCGGGCGACGCCGGCGGCCAGGCCGGCACCAGCACCCCAGCAGGCCGCCCCAGCGGCCGCAGCAGCTCGCAGCGTGTCGGTGGCCGGCTACGTGCCCCGCACGGTGTCTTTCAACACTTCACGCGAGGGGTCGGCCGAGTAGGCCGGCTCTTCCGATTTAGCGGCTAAACATGGACAAATTCCACGCCTTCATGATGCGGTACACGCTGGGCGTCGGCCGGTTGCTTCAAGCCTATTGCAAGTGGGCGGAAGGACAGGCCAAGAACCAGCTCGATTTGCTTCTGCTGGGCCTCGGCCCGATCTTCGCCTTGGGCCTTCTGCTGTGGGCGCTGCCGGCGTGGATCGGCAAGCCCATCGCCTTCGTGCTCTCACTGCCAGCGCTCTACATCATCTTCCTGGTGCTGCGCGCCTACGCGATTCGCGGGGGCCGGCGCTGATGAAGGCCCTGCGGATTCCTGATGGAACCGTCGAAGCGTTGAAGTGGCTCGCACTGGTTCTCATGACCGGCGATCACGTCAACAAGTACCTGTTCAACGCGACGCTGCCGGTGCTGTTCGAGGCCGGCCGCGTGGCGCTCCCCCTTTTCGTGTTCGTCCTGGCCTACAACCTGGCCCGGCCGGGCACGCTCGAACGCGGCGTGTACGGCCGCACCATGTCGCGCCTGGCGATGTTCGGCGCGCTGGCCTCCGTGCCCTTCGTGGCCCTCGGCGGCCTGTACGCCGGTTGGTGGCCGCTCAACGTGATGTTCACGCTGCTGGTCGTCACGGCCACGGCTTACCTGGTCGAACGTGGCGGCAAGCTGCACCTGGCGGCCGCCGGCGTGGTGTTCCTGGTCGGCGGCAGCTCGGTCGAATATTGGTGGCCGGCCGTGGCTTTCGGCCTGGCGGTGTGGTCGTACACGCGCCGGCCGAGCTGGGCCGCCGCGGCGGTCGCGGTGCTGGCCTGCGCGGCCCTGTGGTTCGTCAATCGCAACCTGTGGGCCTTGGCAGCCCTGCCGGTGCTCTTCCTGGCCTCGCGGGTGGATGTGCGCGTGCCGCGCCTGCGCTGGGCCTTCTACGCCTATTACCCGCTGCACCTGGCCTCGCTCTGGTTGATCCGCATCCCCATGAGCAAGGCCGGCTACCTGTTCTTCTGATTGGAGTCCTGCCCCATGCGAAAACCCGTTCTTCTGGCCCTCTCTCTGGCGTTCCTGGTCAGCGCGCAAAGCGCACTGGCCGCCGGCGACGCCGGCAACTTCGGCACGCCGATCAAGTCCGGCGTATCGGTGTCCTTCCCCGACAGCAGCGCGACATTCCAGCCGACGCCAGAGGCCCTGGAGCTGCTGGCCGACGCTAGGAATGCGGCGATCATCTACATCAGCGGGCGCACCAGCACACTACGGCCCAGCGCGGCCGATGAGGCCCTTGCACTACGCCGTGCGCTCTCGGCCAGGTCGTACTTGGTGGCGCGCGGCGTCTCGCCGCTCAAGATCATGGTGAACTTCGCATCGGCCGCCGATTTCGTGGCAGACAACTCGACGGCCGAGGGCCGGCGCGAGAACCAGCGCGTGGACATTGAGGTGGTCTACATCCCCACCTACTGAGCGATCCGGCATCGCCATTCCTGGCGGTGCTGCAGGACGCTCCAGCAGCTTCGCATCGTCGGCTCTGACGATGCAGGCCCGGCCGGCTTCCCTTGACAGCATCGCCATTTCTGACGATGCTGGCCAAGTCCCGATTTACTCCAGGAAGAAGGCCATGAGATACCCCGGCGGCAAGGGCGGTGCCGGCGTCTACCAGACGATCATCAACAACATCCCGCCTCACGACACGTACATCGAAACGCACCTGGGCGGCGGCAACATCCTGGAGCGCAAGCGGCCCGCTGCCCGCAGCGTCGGCATCGACGTTGATCCCGAGGTGATCGAGGTCTGGCAGCAGCTCGACGTGCCCGGCCTGGAGCTGCACCACGGCGACGCCGTGGCCTGGCTGGAGTCCCACCAGTTCACCGGCTCCGAGTTCGTCTACGCCGATCCGCCCTACGTGATGGACAGCCGGCGCGGCGGCAAGCTATACCGCCACGAATACGACGACAAGGGTGCGGTCAGCGTCAAAGTGCGCGGTGAAGCGCCGATCGTCTATCTGACGGGTCAAACGTTCTATCAGCCCAAGAGCGCACCCGACACGCAGGTCGTCAACGCTTCCAAGACGGACGCTGCCAAGGTGATCAGCTTCCGCCTGAGCAACAGCAAGTGATCCCGGTGCTGCCGGCGTGACGAGCGTCGGCAGCGTCCGTCCCCGCGGCCTATTCATCAGGCCAACACCAACCTAGGAGTGCATCATGTCCAAGCCCCTCAGCATCGGCGCTTTCGCCGCCGTGCAATACCTGCCGCATATCGAAACCTTCCTGGCCACCGGCGACGGTGACTTCGACGGCCCGATCTGGGCCAAGGCCACCAGTGAAATCAAGTTCGTCGACGGCCGCGCGAGCTTCACGATGGTTCATGAATTCATGAGCCGCGACGGCAGCCGCATCTCGACGGTCGACACCGCCACAGGCATCCAGGTGCCGGGCATCGACGAGGTCTCGCTCACCGTCATGCACAAGGTGGTCGATTCCACCGGCAAGTTCGAAGGCCTGCGCGGCACCTTCCCGAGCTTCGGACTGCACAACTTTGCCACCGGCAAGGGCGTGCAGCGCTTCGGCGGCGAACTGAGCTGAAGTCAGCGCTAAGCAGCAGGTGCACCCGCTGATCGTGGGTGCGCCGGACGACCTCTCAAGGCGGCGCCGCCGGCACAGACCGACGGCGCCGCTTCTTCAAGGAGCACAGACGTGACACCCGAAGTTGAGGCAGCACTGCCGCGCCGCCTTCTGCTGCGGAATCATGCGCGCGCATTCGACCGCAGTCAGACTGGTGCCGTGGGCCATGATGCCGGCATAGACCATCAGCAGCTCGTCGGTAGAGCGCGGCTCACGTCCGAGCATGATCCAGCTAAAGCGCACCTGGGCGTCAACGGCCAGAATCACTTCCGGCAATTGAACCTCACCGATGCGGTGATCCAAAGCCGCGCGCAGCTTGGTCACTTCTGGGTCTTCGTCCTCTGCGGGCAATGGCGACAAATGGAGTTCATCATCCACGCGCAGTACGCCACTGCGGGCTGCAGCGGCCACCGCATCGACACCGGCAGTTACTCTGGCCAGCAAAGGCTTCAAGAAAGTGGCAGCCTTGCTGGGTAACGATAGACGGGCATAGTGTTTCTTGGACTCTGCCTGCCAACGCTCGTCCGTGAAGAACAAGCGCGCACGACCCCGAAAGCTCAGGCTGTGCTCAATCCAGACCGAGCCATTGCGCACCGCGCGGCGCAGGGCAAACAGGGTGGCCACCTCCAACGCCTGAAACGCCCGTTCCCGGTCTGGGCTGGAGATCGAAACCTGCCAGATCATTCCCAGACTTGGTGCCACCACTTCAACTGGCAGCTTTCTGGATCCTTTGAGATATAAAGCTTGCAGCTTGGCAAGGTACTCGATGGCAGGATGCTCGCCGGTGGCCTGCCAGGGCAGCTTTGCAATGGCGACGAGCAACGACCGCACGGGGCGAATTCCATCAATCAATCCCTCGCGGACCAGGGAGGCCCTGCTCGGTGGTTTGCGTTTCTGGGTTTCGGTGATCAAGGCTTCAAGACGGGCACGCAACTCAGCATCTGGCACCGCACCTTGCGCGCTCAAGGCAACAAGTTCGCCGAGCAGCGTTTTGTACATTGCGGCCCAATTGACGGTAGCGGGGACATCGGCGGCAGCCTGACGCCACAGATCGGCGATCCGGCGCTGCACCATAAGGATCAACTGGTCTGTGGTGGTGAACAGGCAATACCGAAGAAAGCATGCGACCTCCACGGTGCGCGCTGGCTCTTTGATCTTGGCTCCGGCTGAGGGCGGCCTGGAGACAAGTCGGCGCGCGTAGCGGCGCAAGATGAGATCGGGGATGTCTGCCAGGTGCTTATGAACGTCCAGCGTGTAAAGCAGGTCGATGCGCTCCAGTACCTCGCTGATTTGGCGGGTTGAGTGTTTCGCCGGTGCAGCCCATAGCCAACTCTGCTGGGTTTGTCCATCTGGGCGCAGCTCTGAAACTGAGGCTCGCCAGCGATCAAGTGTTGCTGGATCAACGCTGGCGGCGATGGCGGTGCCTGTTTCAACTTCAAGCTGGGCAAGTGCCGCCGCAATCAGTGTCCGAATTGCCCGCTCGTGCACGATCACCAGCTTGTTCTTGTACAGCCATTGACGCGCCCGCACGAGTAGCTGATCGCGGTCGGCGCAGCGCGCCACTTCGTCGCGCAGTTCACGTACCAGTGAGCGGCGCTGGTGCTCGCTCATCCACTGGAATCCAAGGACCGTGCAGGCTACTTGTTGGTGATCGAATAGCGTGCGCCCGCGTTCATACATGGCTCTCAGCGAGGCGACTTCTGGTGCTGCAATGCCAAGCTCGTTGCCAAGGTGGCGCCACAAGGCTACTGGAATTACCCGAAAGGCACCGAGCAAACGCCCACTCATGCGCAGGAAACCAATATGGAGCGCCAGACCAAGCTTGTGGGAATCACCTCGGCGTGCATTGATTGCGTCGCGCTCGGCACCATCGAAGGTGAAAAATGCCTTCATCTCGAAGTCGCTGATATCGCGGGGGAGCCCACGCATCCCCAAAAACGTTGTGTGCCAACCCTGCATCGTGAACCTCAAAAGTGGGAGGCCACCATACCCGTTTACAAAGCGAACAGGAAAGTCAATGAAATCAACGGTCTACCCAGACCACCCCCGCGCCAGTGCTAGCTTTGCGTACCGTCACTTATTGCACTGAAAACGAGGAGACCCCGAGCGAGGCGAAAAAAAACCGCCTCGGGGTGTCCGAGGCGGCAAGTCTGCATGCGGTTCAGGGAGGAAGAAACCGCGCCGGCGATCAGGGAGGAAAACCGCGCGGCCTGATGTGCAGCTCGGCCACTTTAGCCGGATTTTTCGACTTATCCGATGCGAGCGGCCCGCCGTGGGCGCTGCTCGATCTGCTGTTGCTTTTTCTCGACGTGCTTCTGCTCCTGGTGCTGCTGCTCGTCGCGCTGCACCTGGCTGATGGCCGCGCCGATCTGCCGCTTCACGCCCTCGATGCCCAGCTCGCTCTTGTGCGCCAAGTCGTTGAAGTCGGTGTGCTGCTTCATCGTGGACAGCGCCGCGATCTGCGCGCCGCTCAACATCGACGCCTTGAGCTTGGCCGCCTCGTCGCCGGCCAGCTCGACCTTGCCGGCGGCGGCGTCGGCAAGGCGCTGCTCGGCGCGCAGGTGGGTCTTGAAGCTGTCGGGCGTGATGGCGGGCAAGTCGCGCGGGTAGGTGTTCTCGGCCGGCGCGAAGATCGGGAAGATCGCCTTGCCGCCCACGGCCTGGGCGGCCGCCTCGGCCTTCTCCCGGCCGGGGTTGTTGCCGTGGGTCATGACCAGGTGCCGGTCGTCGTCGCCGGCGATGATGACCGGCTTGTCCGGGAACTTGGCGTGCAGCGCCTTCGCCACGGCCTCAAGGTTGCCGCTGTCGAAGGCGGCGACCGTGGCGTGGCCCACGGCCTCGGCCACCTGGGCCGCCGTGGCGTAGCCCTCCGAGATCACCAGCGCCGGCGCGGCCGCCAGGGCGTCCATGCCGCCGACCGGGTGGAAGCATCCTTCCTTCTTCGAGTCCTTGGCGAACCGCTTAGTGCCGTCCTCCTGGATGTATTGCATCGTCCATTGCTTGCCCTCTGCGTCGAAGGCCGGGATGTAGGTCTTCTGGCCTTCGCGGTCGGTCATCACGCCGGCCTGCGCCTGGATGCCTTTGGCTTGCAGGTAGGGCGTCGGCTGCTCGATGGGCACGAGGTCGGCCATCTGCCGACCGACGCGCTGCGCGGTGGCCTCCTGGGCCTTGTCCTGCTCGACGGCTCGCTGTGCCAGCTTCTCGGCCGCCTCGGCCTGGAGCTTGGCCTTCT
>NZ_JASCPK010000167.1:0-11759 GCF_029959385.1 Pseudomonas sp. PS01303 | reverse complement strand
ACCGGAAAACCGCGCGCGCCCAGAGGGCGCCGCCCGCAATGGCTGGCGAACCAGACGTTGCGTTATCGGAGGCGCCCTTGGGCGCGCGCGATTAACAGCAATGCTTTGAAGCGTATCAGTGCACGTCTTTCCAGTATTCACGCTTGAGCAGGTAGGCGAACACAAAGAAGAACGCCAGGTACAGCAAGACGTAGGTACCGATGCGCTGATGTTGCAGCTTAACCGGGTTAGCCGAGTAAGCCAGGAAGGTTACCAGATTCTTGACCTTCTCATCGAACTGCTCTTCGTTCAGAGCACCGGATTTCGGCACGATGGTCAATTGATCGCACGCTTCATGAGTCAGCGGCGTACCGGTCAACGGATCATATTGCTTCTTGCCGTCTTCGACGATCTGCACTTGTTTGCAGCCCACCACTTGGCGACCTTGCAGGCCGACCAGTACGTTAGGCATGCCGACGTTCGGGAAGACCTTGTTGTTCACACCCCATGGGCGCGCCGGATCTTCATAGAACGACTTCAGGTAACCGTAGAGCCAGTCTGTGCCACGCACGCGAGCCACCAACGTCAGATCCGGTGGTGCTGCGCCGAACCAGGTTTTGGCGTCCGCCGGCTGCATGCCGATGGTCATGTGATCACCGATCTTGGCACCGGTGAACACCAGCTTCTCCAGCATCAGTTCGTGCGGCACGCCGAGGTCGTCGGCAACGCGCTCGTAACGCTGGAACTTGGCGCTGTGGCAACCCATGCAGTAGTTGGCGAAAGTGCGCGCACCGTCCTGCAAAGCAGCTTTATCGGAGACATCGATGTCGACTTTTTCCAGCTCCGCACCGTGTTCAGCAGCGAACGACAAGACAGGCAACGCAGCAAAAATCAGAGCAAAAAATAACTTTTTCATCAGCCAGTCACCCTTTCCGGAACCGGTTTGGTCTTCTCGAGCCTGGTGTAGAACGGCATCAGAATGAAGTAGGCGAAGTACAGGAAGGTGCAGACCTGCGACAGCAAGGTTCGCTCCGGCGTCGGCGCAAGCACACCGAGAATGCCGAGGATCACGAACGAAATGCAGAACACCACCAGCCAGATTTTGCTCATCCAGCCTTTATAGCGCATCGATTTGACCGGGCTTCGATCCAGCCACGGCAGCACGAACAGCACCGCAATCGCCGCGCCCATGGCGATAACACCCATGAGTTTGTCCGGGATTGCCCGCAAGATTGCGTAGAACGGTGTGAAGTACCAAACCGGCGCAATATGCTCTGGCGTCTTGAACGGGTTAGCTTGCTCGAAGTTTGGTTTTTCGAGGAAGTAGCCGCCCATTTCCGGGAAGAAGAACACAATGAAGCAGAAGATAAACAGGAACACCACGACACCGACAATGTCTTTCACGGTGTAGTACGGGTGGAAGGCGATGCCGTCCAGCGGGATGCCGTTTTCGTCTTTGTGCTTCTTGATGTCGACGCCGTCAGGGTTGTTCGAACCCACTTCGTGCAGCGCCAGAATGTGCAACACCACCAGACCGAGAATCACGATCGGCAGCGCAACAACGTGCAAGGCAAAGAAGCGGTTCAGGGTAATGCCGGAGATCAGGTAGTCACCACGAATCCACTGGGTCAGGTCGTTACCGATCACCGGTATCGCACCGAACAGCGAGATGATCACCTGGGCACCCCAGTAAGACATCTGACCCCATGGCAGCAGATAACCCATGAAGGCTTCGGCCATCAGCGCCAGGTAGATCAGCATGCCGAACACCCAGACCAGTTCACGCGGTTTCTGGTACGAACCGTAAAGCAAGCCACGGAACATGTGCAGATAGACCACGATGAAAAACGCCGAAGCGCCGGTCGAGTGCAGCAAACGCAGGATCGAGCCGTACTCGACGTCACGCATGATGTATTCAACGGAAGCGAACGCTTCTTCTGCCGACGGCGTGTAGCTCATCGTCAGCCAGACACCGGTGACGATCTGATTGACCAGAACCAGCAGTGCCAGAGAGCCGAAGAAATAGAAAAAGTTAAAGTTTTTTGGCGCGTAATACTTGCTGAGATGGTCTTCCCACATTTTTGTCGCGGGAAAGCGCGCATCAACCCAATCCATGAACTTGCTCATCACGCTTTCTCCGTATCGACGCCAATGACAATCAGGTCATCGGTCTCATAGGAATGCGGGGGAACTGGCAGGTTCAAAGGCGCAGGTTGCGACTTGTAGACGCGGCCAGCCAGATCGTAGTGGGAACCGTGGCAAGGGCAGAAATAACCGCCTACCCAGTCTTTACCCAGATCCGCAGGTGCCACTTCGGGACGGAAGGTCGGTGAGCAACCCAGGTGTGTGCAGATCCCGATCAGCAGCAGAATTTCCGGCTTGATCGATCGCACTTCAGGGTCGACATAGGTGGGTTGCGTGGAGTTTTTGGATTCAGGATCGGAGAGCTGGCCCTCGATCTTTTTCAGATTATCCAGGATTTCCTTGGTACGGCGGACAATGAACACCGGCTGGCCACGCCATTCAGCAATCATCTGCTGTCCTGGCTCGACTTTGCTGACATTCACTTTCACCGGTGCACCGGCGGCTTTCGCCTTGGCACTGGGAAACCATGACCCCACGAACGGGACCGCAGCCCCCACCGCTCCTGCAGCACCCACCACGGATGTGGCTGCTACCAAGAAGCGACGCCGGCCTGCATTCACGCCGTCATTGCTCATTCAGTCCTCTCCCATCAGCTTTTGTGGCCTGTTAAATCAGGCATCTACTAAATAAATCAATGTTACTTATAAAAATTTTGCCGAATGGTAATGAAAAGCCCCAATTCTGACAAGGGAATTACCCGGAGCTCTTACCCTCAAGCCTTGCAGTATAGGGGGTCTACGGAAGTGGCAAGTTGTCGCAGCGCAATTCTTTGATAAATCACAGGCATAAAAAAACGCCCGCTTCCGTGAGGAGGCGGGCGTTCTTTTTGAACGTGGAAGCGGAATTAACGCTTCGAGTACTGCGGACGCTTACGCGCTTTACGCAGACCAACTTTCTTACGTTCAACTTCACGGGCGTCGCGAGTAACGAAGCCAGCTTTGCGCAGAGCGCCACGCAGGGTTTCGTCGTAGTCCATCAGAGCGCGAGTGATACCGTGGCGGATTGCGCCAGCTTGACCACTTACACCACCGCCGATCACGGTGACGTAGATGTCGAACTTCTCGACAGTCTCAGTCAGCTCCAGCGGCTGACGAACTACCATGCGGGCAGTTTCGCGGCCGAAGAAGTTTTCCAGCGAACGGTTGTTGATGGAGATGTTACCAGTACCCGGACGCAGGAAAACGCGTGCGGTTGCGGTCTTGCGACGGCCAGTGCCGTAATTTTGAGTCGCCGACATAATGTACTATTCCGTTAAAACTTCAGTTCTTGGGGCTGCTGAGCAGTATGTGGGTGTGCAGCGCCCGCATAGACTTTCAGCTTACGGTACATGTCGCGACCCAGTGGGTTTTTAGGCAGCATGCCTTTAACCGCGGTCTCGATCACGCGCTCAGGGGCTTTAGCGATCAGCTTTTCAAAGTTGATCGACTTGATGCCGCCCGGGAAACCGGAGTGGGAGTAGTAGATTTTGTCAGTGGTTTTAGCACCGGTAACACGAATCTGCTCAGCATTGATAACGACGATGTAGTCGCCGGTGTCAACGTGAGGAGTGTACTCAGGCTTGTGCTTGCCACGCAGACGGCTCGCGATTTCGGTGGCCAGACGACCCAGGGTCTGACCAGCAGCGTCGACGACAAACCAGTCGCGCTTTACTGTTTCTGGTTTAGCAGTAAAAGTTTTCATTCTTTATAGCCTCAGGGGCCGCCCTGTAAATTAGACGGCGGATCTTACTGAATAGTGCGTACTTTGACAAGTCAAAGGCAGCCGGATACAGACGCTTTCGGGGGCTCGGGTCGGCGCGTCCGTTCAACGGCAAGATTCTTCGGCGGCGGCGCATCACTTCCACTGCAGAAAGAGGTCGGCAATTATGCAGATTGCGAAAAATAATTCAACCTGCTTTTATGATTGTTTTGCCCAAGGAGTACCCGATGGACTATCGCCAGCTAGGCCGTACCGACCTGAACGTGAGCGCAATCTGCCTCGGCACCATGACCTGGGGCGAGCAAAACACTGAAGCTGAAGCCTTCGCCCAGATCGAACGCGCCAAGGAAGCCGGGATCAATTTCATCGACACCGCCGAGATGTACCCGGTGCCACCGAAAGCCGAAACCTACGCCACCACCGAGCGTTACATCGGCAATTATTTCAAAAGTCGCGGCGATCGTGCCGACTGGATCCTCGCCAGCAAAATTGCCGGCCCAGGCAACACCATCGACTACATCCGCGATAAAAACCTGCGTCACAACCGCCAACACATCACCGCCGCGGTGGATGCCAGCCTCGAGCGCCTGCAGACCGATTACATCGATCTGTACCAATTGCACTGGCCAGAGCGCAGCACCAACTTTTTCGGACAGCTGGGCTACAAGCACAAGATCGAAGCCAATCTGACACCGCTGGAAGACACTCTCGAAGCGCTCGACGAGCAAGTGAAGGCCGGCAAGATCCGCCACATAGGTCTGTCCAATGAAACGCCGTGGGGCACCATGCGTTTTCTGGCGTTGGCTGAAGCCCGTGGCTGGCCGCGTGCGGTGTCGATCCAGAACCCGTACAACCTGCTCAACCGCAGCTTTGAAGTGGGTCTGGCGGAAATCGCCATCCGCGAACAGTGCGGCCTGCTCGCCTATTCGCCGCTGGCGTTTGGTTTTCTGTCAGGCAAGTACGCAGGTGGCGCGCGTCCGCCGAAAGGCCGTCTGAGCCTCTATAGCCGCTTCAGCCGCTATTTCAATGCGCAGTCGGAAGCAGCGTGCAGCCGTTACGTCGCCCTCGCCCGTGAGCACGGTCTGGATCCGGCGCAGATGGCGTTGGCGTTCGTGACTCAGCAACCGTTCGTCACCAGCAACATCATTGGTGCGACGACGCTTGAGCAACTGGACAGCAACATCGCCAGTTTTGATCTGAAGCTTTCCGATGAAGTGCTGGAAGGGATTGAGGCGATTCACAAGGATCATCCGAATCCAGCGCCTTGATTGACCATTAAAAGCTTCGCGGGCAAGCCTTGCTCCTACAGAGAATCAAAATCCGTCTGATCGTTCCCACGCTCCGCGTGGGAATGCATCCCGTGACGCTCCGCGTCGCATTCACAGCGGGACGCGGAGCGTCCCCGGCGGCATTCCCACGCAGAGCGTGGGAACGATCAACCTAGAGAGAGCGCGCAATGATCTCTTTCATGATTTCATTGGTACCGGCATAAATCCGCTGCACCCGCGCATCCGCCCACGCCCGGGCCACCGGGTATTCCCACATAAAGCCGTAGCCGCCATGCAGTTGCACGCATTCGTCGAGCACCTTGCATTGCAGGTCGGTGCCCCAGTATTTGGCCATCGCCGCCGTCGGCACATCCAGCTTGCCTTGCAGATGCAGTTCCAGACATTTGTCGACAAACACTCGGCCGATCTGAATTTCAGTGGCCATTTCTGCGAGCTTGAAGCGAGTGTTCTGGAAATCGGCAATTGCCTTGCCGAACGCCTTGCGATCACGGGTGTAATCCAGCGTCCATTGCAACGCCGCTTCAGCTGAGGCCAGACCGCCAATCGCCACCGTCAGGCGTTCCTGCGGCAACTCCTGCATCAGATAAGCAAACCCTGCCCCGGCCTGCCCCAGCAGATTTTCTTTCGGCACGCGTACGTCCTGGAAGAACAATTCCGACGTGTCCTGCGCCTTCATCCCTACCTTCTCGAGGCGTTTGCCCTTCTCGAAACCCGGCGTATTCGCTTCGACCAGAAACAGGCTGGTGCCCTTGGCGCCAGCCTTGGGATCAGTCTTGGCAACGACGATCACCAGATCCGCGAGAAAGCCGTTGGTGATGAAGGTTTTCGAGCCATTGATCACGTATTCATCGCCGTCCAGCACAGCGGTGGTTTTCACGCCTTGCAGGTCGGAGCCCGCGCCTGGCTCGGTCATGGCGATGGCGGTGACCATTTCGCCGGAGACCAGTTTCGGCAGGTATTTGTGTTTCAGCGCTTCACTGCCGTAATGCAGGATGTACGGCGCGACGATGTCCGAATGCAACGAGAATCCGATGCCGGTCAGGCCCAGCCGGCCGACCTCCTCGATCACCACGGCGCTGTAGAGAAAGTCCGCCCCCAGCCCGCCGTATTCTTCCGGCAGGTGTGAGCAGAGCATCCCCGCCTCCCCCGCCTTGTTCCACAGCTTGCGGTCGATGTGGCCTTGTTTCTCCCACTGCGCATGGAACGGCACGGCCTCTTTTTCGAGGAAGGTTCGTACGCTGTCGCGGAATAATTCGTGCTCGGAGCTGAACAAGGTTCTGGGGATCATGCGGCACCTTTCTTTCTTGTTGGAGGGAGATGACCCTCAGAGACTAAGCCTCCCCTCCGACACAGGACACTGGACACATCCGACAAAAAATAAGACGATCCAGCCGTCTGGTGACCACTTTCCCTTATAAAAACAAAACAAAAGTTGAATTATGTCCAAGCAAGTCTCCACGCCCTTGCGGCGCGTCAGCATCCTGGCTATCGACCGGGTTTTCGCCTTCACCCTCATGCAAGCCAAGGATTTTTTCCATGTGGCGAGCCTGCGTTACGGCAAACAACTGGGCCACGGCCTGACACCGGCGTTTGAAACGCGCATCGTCAGCCCCGACGGCAAACCGGTGACAAGCTTCAGCGATGTGGTGATTCCCGTCGACGGTGGTCTGGAAAACACCGATATCATCATCCTCCCGGCGTTCTGGGACGACTTCGAAACCCTGTGCACCCGTTACCCGCAAATCATGCCGTGGCTGCGTGAGCAACATGCTCGCGGCGCTGTGCTGTGCGGCGAAGCCACCGGGGTGTTCTGGCTGGCCGAAGCCGGGCTGCTGAATGGCAAAGAGGCGACCACGTACTGGCGTTTCTTCAACGCCTTCACCGAGCGCTTCCCCAAGGTGCACCTGAATCAGGACAAGCACCTGACTGACGCCGACAACCTGTATTGCGCCGGCGGCACCACGTCGGCCTGCGACCTTTACATCTACCTGATCGAGCGCTTCTGCGGAGCCAACGTGGCGCAGGCTGTGGCCCGTGACATTCTGTACGAGGTGCAGCGTAACTATTCGCCGGGGCGCATTGGCTTTGGCGGGCAGAAGCTGCATCAGGACGTGATCATCCTGCAGATTCAGCATTGGCTTGAAGAGCACTTCGCCGACAAATTCCGCTTCGAAGATGTGGCGCGCGAGCATGGCATGAGCATTCGTAACTTCATGCGTCGCTTCCAGACGGCGACTGGCGATAAGCCGTTGCATTACCTGCAACGGCTGCGCATCGAGACGGCGAAGGGCTTGTTGTCGGGCAGCCGCAAAAGCATCAAGACCATCAGTTATGAGGTCGGTTACGACGACGCGAGCTTCTTTGCGCGGTTGTTTCGTCAGCACACCGAGCTTTCGCCGAACCAGTATCGGCAGCAGTTTCAGCAAGCTGCCTAACCCCCCCCCTTGATGATCGTTCCCACGCTCTGCGTGGGAATGCTGCCAATCGACGCTCTGCGTCCGCCCCGGAATGTGACGCAGAGCGTCACGGTATGCATTCCCACGCGGAGCGTGGGAACGATCAAGATCGCAGCCTGCGGCAGCTCCTACAGAATGGCGTATACCTGTATGAGCTGGCGAAGCCTGCGATCTTTTGATCTTCAGCGCATAAAAAAGGGCCTGCAATTGCAGGCCCTTTTTATTTGCCGAAATCCGCTTAAGGCTTGTGCGCCCGCGACAGGAATTCGTGCGATTGCATTTCCAGCAGACGGCTCAGCGTGCGCTGGAATTCGAAATTCAAGCGGCCGCCGGTGTACAGATCCTTCAGCTCGACTTCAGCGGAAATGATCAGCTTGACGTTACGGTCGTAGAACTCGTCGACCATGTTGATGAAGCGGCGAGCGATGTCGTCAGTGGTGACGCTCATCTGCTCGACACCGCTGAGCAGCACGGCGTGGAAGATCTTGCCCAGTTCGATGTAGTCGTTCTGGCTACGCGGGCCGTCGCACAGTTCGCGGAAGTCGAACCAGGCCACGTCGTCGCAAGTACGCAGGGCGCGGATCTCGCGGTTCTCGATCATCAGCACGTCATTCTCGACCGCTGCTGTGCATTCCGGCGTCAGCGCGCGGAAGCTCTTGCGCAGGCTTTCGTGGGACGCTTCGTCGAGCGGAAAGTGGAACAGCTCCGCTTGTTCGAGGTGACGCAGACGGTAATCGACGCCGCTGTCGACGTTGACGATCTCGGTGTTCTGCTTGATCAGCGCGATGGCCGGCAGGAAACGCGCGCGTTGCAGGCCGTCCTTGTACAGACCGTCCGGGACGATGTTCGAGGTCGCGACCAGGGTCACGCCATTTTTGAAGAGTTCTTCCATCAACGTGCCGAGAATCATCGCGTCGGTGATGTCGGAGACGAAGAACTCATCGAAGCAGATCACCCGCGACTCGTCGGAGAAACGCTTGGCGATGATGGTCAGCGGGTTTTTCTCGCCGCCGAGGGTTTTCATCTCTTCGTGCACGCGCTTCATGAAGCGATGGAAGTGAGTGCGGGTCTTTTCCTTGAACGGCAGCGCTTCGAAGAAGGTGTCGACCAGGTAAGTTTTGCCGCGACCGACGCCGCCCCAGAAATACAGGCCCTTGACCGGCGTCTGATCCTTCTTGCCAAACAGTTTGCTCAGCAGGCCTGGCTTGTTCTGATCGGCCGCGATCAGATCGTCGTACAGACGCTGCAAATGACGCACAGCAGTTTCCTGCGCGGCATCATGGAAGAAGTCCGGGCGTTTCAGATCAGCTTGGTATCGTTCTAGGGGCGTCATAATTCGTTAGCAAGGCAACAAAAACGGGCCGTCACTGTAGCGATGGCCCGGGGGAATGGCAATCGGCCCTTGGTCGGGCCGTGCCGCCGATTAGTCTTGAACCGGGGTCAGCGCGACGCGCAGCGCCTCGATGGCCGCATCGCGAGCCGCAGCATCGGCGAACGCCGGGCTGTCGCCCACGCACTCGCCTTCGAGCCAGACGCTGAAGCTCAGGTCTTCGCTGCGCACGTCCAGCGCCTGACCCGATTGCAGTTGCTTGGTCACCTGCCCTGCGGCTTTGCCGTCGGCGAAGTTGCGCGACAGCAGCAATTGCTCGCCATCGGCCGCCAGCAGACGGAAACGGAAGCTGCCGTCGTCTTCACGGAAGCTGACGAAACGCGCGGCTTTCGCGGCTTTCTTCTTGGTGGTTGCGGCAACCTGAACCTGATTGACGAACGAACGCAGGCCAACGGCTTCGCGCAGTTCGTTGAGGAACGGCGTGGCCACAGCACGGGCCTTTTTCGCACCGATCTGCAGGATATCTTCCAGATCCGCCGGGCGTTCGATCAGTTGGTGATACTTGTCGCGCGCTTCGCCGAGATCGTTGTCGAGCAATTGGAACAGACGGCTCTTCGCCTCGCCCCAACCCAGACCACCGAGCAGTTCGCTGCGGAATTCGTCAGCCTGCGCTGGTGTGGCGAAGGCCTGGAACAGCGTGAACAAATGCGAGTTGTCCGGATCTTTCGCTTCGCCTGGCGCTTTCGAGTCAGTAACGATCCGCGAGATCGCGTCCTTCATGTCTTTGGCGCTGGAGAACAACGGGATGGTGTTGTCATAGCTCTTCGACATCTTGCGACCGTCGAGGCCTGGCAACGTCGCCACGCTTTCTTCGATCAGCGCTTCGGGCATGGTGAAGAATTCTTTGCCCTGACCGAACAAGTGGTTGAAACGCTGGCCGATGTCGCGGGCCATCTCCACGTGCTGAATCTGGTCGCGACCAACCGGCACTTTGTGCGCGTTGAACATCAGGATGTCCGCCGCCATCAGCACCGGGTAGCTGTAGAGGCCCATGGTGATGCCGGCGTCCGGGTCTTCACCGGTTTCAACGTTCTTGTCCACCGAGGCCTTGTAGGCGTGCGCACGGTTGAGCAGGCCCTTGGCGGCGACGCAGGTCAGCAGCCAGGTCAGCTCAGGGATTTCCGGGATGTCGGACTGGCGGTAGAAGGTCACGCGGTCGACATCGAGGCCACCGGCTAGCCAGGTCGCGGCGATTTCCAGACGCGAGCGCTGGATGCGCAGCGGGTCATCGCATTTGATCAGGGCGTGGTAGTCGGCCAGGAAGTAGAACGAATCGGCATTGCTGTCGCGGCTGGCAAGGATCGCCGGGCGGATGGCGCCGGCGTAGTTGCCCAGGTGCGGCGTGCCGGTGGTGGTGATGCCGGTGAGGATACGGGTACGGTTCGTCATGGGTAATCGCTTGTCAGACTGCAATCAATTCGAGAGACGCGGCAGGATCAGATCCTTGAGATCGGTCAGCTTGCCATGAAAAAAGTGTCCGCATTCTGCCACTTTCAGCAGCTCATGGGGGCGCTGGAGTTGTTCCGACCAGTCGTAAACCAGTTGCGGATCGATGACTTCGTCGGTTTCCGGCTGGATCACGGTGAGTTCGCCCTGCTGCGGCAGTTGATCCTGCTCGCCAAGACGCATGACCGCCGGGGCGACCATGAACAGGTGCTTGAGCTGCACGCCTTGGTCTTCAAGACGACCGCCGAGACTTGCTGCAACAAATCCGCCGAAGGAGAAACCGAACAGAGTCAGCGGCAAGTTCGGATGTTTTTCGCGCAGCCATGCCGCAGCCGCCTGGGCATCATCAACTTCACCGGTGCCCATGTCGTGCGAACCTTCGCTGGCGCCGACGCCGCGATAGTTGAAGCGCAAGGTAATCAGGCCGGCGTCGCGCGCAGTGCGCTGCAGGGTCGAGACGACTTTGTTGAGCATGGTGCCGCCCTGCACCGGGTTCGGGTGGCAGATCAGCGCGATGCCGCGCGGCTGCTCGTTATCGAGGTACAAGGCTTCGATTTGGCCAACTGGGCCGGCAATCACTACAGGGGTTTCACGCATCAGCAAGGAAGGAACTCCGTGACCTCGAATCGGGTCGACTCGTCTAGCAAATTGTCTGTGCCAATCTATTGCGAGTGAATCGCGGTATACAGCGCAGGTTCGAGCCGTTAACGTAAAGCAAAGCCGTTTATAGAGGAAGGACTCGTGGAACACTCGCTCTTAGTTTGGTTGTTACCGACTCTTGCCCTGGTTGTGGGTGTCGCCATTGGATTCCTGATCGCGCGCGTTGCGCCGAACGCCGCGCCGAGCCGTACGCAGCGTCAACTGGATGATATCCAGGAGCGCTTCGACAGTTATCAAAACGAGGTGGTCACCCACTTCAACAGCACCGCGATGCTGGTCAAGAAACTGACCCAGAGCTATCAGGAAGTGCAGGATCACCTCGCCGAGGGCGCCAACCGTCTGGCCCTGGACGAGCAGACCCGCCAGCGCCTGATGGCCGCCCTGCACGCCGACGCGGCGCAGGCACCGCGCGAGCGCCTGACGCCACCGCACAACAATCAAGAACCGCCGCGTGACTACGCACCAAAAACCCCGAACGCGCCGGGCATGCTTGATGAGCATTATGGTTTGAAGAAGTAAGCAGTCTTCGCTGCAAACCAAAAGCCCCCGGACAGTGATGTGTTCGGGGGCTTTTTTGTGTCTGGGGATTTTGTGGGTAACTGCACCGACGCCTTCGCGAGCAAGCTTTGCTCCTACAGCGGACCCGTGCACTTGTAGGAGCAAAGCTTGCTAGCGAAGGGGCCGGCACAAGCCACG
>NZ_JASCPK010000166.1:0-12444 GCF_029959385.1 Pseudomonas sp. PS01303 | reverse complement strand
GCTCGCTCCCACAGGAGGTATGCATTCCAAATGTGGGAGCGAGCCTGCTCGCGAAGGCCGCGACGCGGTTCCGGATCAACCCTCAGGTTTAAGGATCAACACCGCCAACGGCGGCAGGTTCAATTCCAGCGACATCGACTGCCCATGGCTCGGCACATCTTCAGTAAACGCCCCGCCACCATTGCCATAGTTGGAACCCGCATAAGTGTCAGCATCACTATTGAGCAACTCCGTCCAGCGCCCGGCGAACGGCACGCCGACCCGATACGCCTGACGCGGCACCGGCGTGAAGTTCGCCACCACCAGCACCGGTTTGCCGTCCTTGCTCCAGCGCAGCCAGGCATAAACACTGTTGATCGCATCATCACCAATCAACCACTGGAAACCCTGAGGCGCATCGTCCTGATCGTGCAGCGCCGGCTCTTCGCGGTACAGCCGATTAAGGTCGCCAACCAGTTTCTGCACGCCTTTGTGCTCGGAATACTGCAGCAGATACCAATCCAGCTGTTGATCGTGATTCCACTCGCGCCACTGACCAAATTCGCAGCCCATGAACAGCAGCTTCTTGCCCGGATGCGTCCACATGAAACTCAGATAAGCACGCAGATTCGCGAATTTCTGCCAGCGATCGCCGGGCATCTTGTCGATCAGCGAATGTTTGCCGTGCACCACTTCATCGTGGGAAATCGGCAGGATAAAGCGCTCGGACCACGCGTAAACCAGACCGAAACTCAGCTCATTGTGATGATGCGCGCGGTACACCGGATCCTGCTGAATGTAATGCAGCGAATCGTGCATCCAGCCCATGTTCCATTTGTAGGCAAAGCCCAAACCGCCCTGCTGCGTGCTCTGGCTGACGCCCGGCCACGCGGTCGATTCTTCGGCGATCACCAGCGCGCCCGGTGCTTCCAGCTCAACCACGTCGTTCAAATGCCGGAGGAAGTCGATGGCTTCCAGATTCTCCCTACCGCCATGGCGGTTCGGCACCCATTCGCCAGCCTTGCGCGAATAGTCGCGATACAGCATCGAAGCCACGGCATCGACGCGCAGACCGTCAATGTGGAAATGCTTCAGCCAATGCAACGCCGAAGCGAGCATGTAGCCATGCACTTCAGTGCGCCCGAGGTTGTAAATCAGCGTATCCCAATCCTGATGGAAACCTTCCAGCGGATTGCCGTATTCGTACAGCGCGGTGCCGTCGAACTGCGCCAGACCGTGGGTATCGGTAGGGAAATGCGCCGGCACCCAGTCGAGGATCACGCCGATATCCGCCTGGTGGCAGGCGTTGACGAAGTCGCCGAACTGTTCCGGCGTGCCGTAGCGCGCACTCGGGGCGAATTGCGAGAGCAACTGATAGCCCCAGGAACCCCCGAACGGGTGCTCCATGATCGGCATCAATTCGATGTGGGTGAAGCCAAGTTCTTTCACGTACGGAATCAGCCGCTCAGCCAGTTCCGGCCAAGTGTACTGGCGCGCGACTTCGCCAAGATCATCCAGCTCACATTGCCACGAACCGGCGTGCAGCTCGTAAATCGACAGTGGCGCTGAATGTTTTTGCCGATCATGACGGCTGTTCATCCAGTCCTGATCCTGCCAATCGACTTGCAGCGGCGCGGCGACTTTCGACGCGGTGTCCGGCGGCAGGCTGGTGGCCAGCGCCATCGGGTCAGCCTTGAGCGGCAGAATCCCGTGCGCGCCGAGAATCTCGTATTTGTACAACTCGCCCGCTTGCAGGCGCGGGATAAACAACTCCCAGACCCCGGACGGATGGCGCAAACGCATCGGATGACGACGGCCATCCCAGACGTTGAAGTCACCGACCACCGAAACGCGTCGCGCGTTCGGCGCCCACACGGCAAAGCGCACGCCGTCGACACCATCGACGCTTGTCAGTTGCGCGCCGAGGCAGCTACTGAGGTCGCGGTGATTGCCCTCGGCAAACAGATACAAATCCATTTCACCGAGTAACTGGCCGAAGCTGTACGGATCTTCCGCCACTTGCTCGCCACCGGCCCAACGCGTGCGCAACTGATACGGACGCGCCTGATCGAAATGGCCGACAAACAGCCCCGGTGTTTCGGTCTGCTCCAGCGGCCCGCGTTCTTCGCCGGAGTCCTTGTCCAGCACGACAACGCTCAATGCACCGGGTAAATACGCACGGATAAACTGCCCGCCGGCGCCATCGCCGTGGGGCCCCAGAATCGAAAACGGATCGTGATGTTCAGCACGTACCAGCGCGTCGATGTCCTTCGCCGCCGGCAACAATGCTTCTTTCTGACCCTGTTCCTTGTTCGAGAAACTCATGACTACTCTCCACCAAGATCGGAAAAGGGTTTAAGCCCTGTCAATAACCCATACAAACCGTGCAACGGCACGGGCAGCCACGTCGGGCGATTTTCGGCTTCATAGGCCACTTCATAGGCCGCCTTCTCCAGACCGAACAATGCCAGCGCAGCGTCGGCCCCTTCAGGATCTTGCCAAGCATGATCAAGACTAGCTGCCGCTCGGCGATATGCCTGAACAAATGCCGCTCGCGCTTCATTCAAATAACGTTGCGCGACACGACGACGTGCGTCTTCAGACTCCGCGCCGTGATCAACGTTCTGCACATTGATGGTCATCGCCGCGGCGTAATCGAACGAACGCAGCACGCCGCTGACATCTTTGTACGGACTGTGTTTGCCTCGGCGCTCACTCAATGGCCGCGCCGGTTCGCCTTCGAAATCGATCAGATAGGCATCGCCCTTGATCACCAGCACCTGACCCAAATGCAGGTCGCCGTGAACACGAATCTGCAAACCGCCGACAGCTTTTTTCGCCAGATCCTGGACGTGGGCCAGAATGGTTTTCTTCTCGTCGAGCAAGCGTTTGACCAGTTGCTGATCCGCCGCGCTGAGTTCGCCCTGATGCTGCTTGAGCAGTTTCAGCGCGTGCTCGACTTGCGCGGCGATATCTTTGCCCGTGGCCTGCGCATCCTTGGCCGTCGACACCTGCGGCGCAAAATCGGCGTTGTCAGTCGGCGCGGCGAGCACTTTGTGCATCTCGCCCAAACGCTGCCCGAGCATGCCGGCAAAATCCTTCAACTCGCCGAGTGCGTTGTAATGCTGTTCCTGCTCGGACATGGCATCGGCGAGTTCGTCGCGCAGCGCCCGTTCGAGGTTGTTCTGCGTCCATTCCCAGGCATCGCCCTGATTGCTCAGATAGCCTTGGGCGATCATCAACAGATTGTCTTGACCCTTGGCGTCGCGGCGAATCACCGAGCCAAGCAGCGGCGAGATATTTTCGAAACCGGCCTTGGTCAGGTACGCGCTCATCTCCAATTCCGGGTGCACGCCCGAGGCGACTTTGCGAATCAGTTTCAGCACCAGGCTGTTGCCGATCACTACCGAACTGTTCGATTGCTCGGCCGACAGGTAGCGCACTTCCGACTCAGCACCAAGGCCGAGTTTTTCCAGTTGCGCGGTCGGTGCGAAGCGAATTTCACCTTCGCTCGATTCGAGCACGGTGTTGTTCTGCATGCCCTGCAGCACGGCGCGGATAAACGCTTCGAGGCTGAACGCATCGGTGATCAAGCCGACCTGACGCACGCGACGAACGCGCGCCAACGCCAGTTGCTGCGGCAATGCCGGGCCGACCTGATCTTCAGCAATGAAACCGAAGGGCAGCTGATAACGGCTGGTGTGGCCAGCGCTGGTGACCTCGATTTCGCTGAGCAACACCGGATGCTGGGCATCGCCGAAGCGCACGCCGTAAGCCATTTGCACGTTGTCGATGGCCGCGCCTTTGCCGGCGAACCAGCGACGGTTTTGCAGCCAGTTCGGCAGGATGTTTTGCTCCAGCGTCGCGCGGGATGGCGCTTCCAGCAGTTCTTCCATGCGCTTTTTCAGCACCAGCGTGGTGAAGTCCGGCAGGCTCTGCGCGGGCTCGACGTGCCAGCTCGGCATCTGGTTTTCCGAGGCCAAGGCAAACCAGTAGAAGCCGTACGGCGCCAACGTCAGGAGGAAATTCAGTTGGCCAATCGGCGGGAAGGCATTACCGCCCAACATTTCCACCGGCACCATGCCGACGTAGGCCGACAAATCCAGCTCCGCCGCTTGCGCACTGCGCGAGACGTTCGCCACGCAAAGAATGATCTCGTGTTTGCCATCGGCGTCGGTGAATTCGCGGGTGTAAGCGAGAATGCGGCGGTTGCTTGGCGAGAGCATTTTCAGCGTGCCGCGACCAAAGGCTTTCGACTGTTTGCGCACGGCAAGCATGCGCCGCGTCCAGTTGAGCAACGAATGCGGATCGCCCGCCTGGGTTTCGACGTTGACCGACAGATAACCGTACTGCGGATCCATGATTGGCGGCAGCACCAGACTGGCCGGGTCGGCGTGGGAGAAACCGCCGTTACGGTCGATCGACCATTGCATCGGCGTACGCACACCGTCGCGGTCGCCCAGATAGATGTTGTCGCCCATGCCGATTTCATCGCCGTAATACAGAGTCGGCGTGCCGGGCATCGACAGCAGCAGGCTGTTGAGCAGTTCGACGCGACGACGATCACGTTCCATCAACGGCGCCAGACGTCGACGAATGCCGAGGTTGATCCGCGCGCGACGGTCAGCGGCGTAGTAATTCCACAGGTAGTCACGTTCTTTATCGGTGACCATTTCCAGCGTCAGTTCATCGTGGTTGCGCAGGAAAATCGCCCATTGGCAGTTCGCCGGAATTTCCGGGGTCTGACGCAAAATATCGGTGATCGGGAAACGGTCTTCCTGAGCCAGCGCCATGTACATGCGCGGCATCAGCGGGAAATGAAAGGCCATGTGGCATTCGTCGCCATTGAGGCCTTTGGCGTCGGTATCGCCGAAATACAGCTGCGTGTCTTCCGGCCACTGATTGGCTTCGGCGAGCAGCATGCGGTCGGGGTAATTGGCGTCGATCTCAGCGCGAATCTGCTTGAGGACGTCGTGGGTCTCAGGGAGGTTTTCGTTGTTGGTGCCGTCGCGCTCGATCAGGTACGGAATGGCGTCGAGGCGCAGACCGTCGATACCCATGTCCAGCCAGTAACGCATCACCGAGAGCACGGCTTTCATCACTTGCGGGTTATCAAAATTCAGGTCGGGCTGGTGCGAATAGAAGCGGTGCCAGAAGTACTGGCCGGCGACCGGATCCCACGTCCAGTTGGACTTTTCGGTGTCGAGGAAGATGATCCGCGTGCCGTCGTATTTCTGATCGTCATCCGACCACACGTAAAAGTCGCGCGCCGCCGAGCCGGGTTTGGCTTTGCGGGCACGCTGGAACCACGGGTGCTGGTCGGAGGTGTGGTTGATGACGAGCTCGGTGATTACTCGCAAGCCGCGTTTGTGCGCCTCGGCGATAAAGCGTTTGGCGTCGGCCATGGTGCCGTAGTCGCTGTGCACGCCACGGTATTCGGCAATGTCGTAGCCATCATCGCGACGTGGCGACGGGTAGAACGGCAGCAGCCAGATGGTGTTGACGCCGAGTTCGGCAATGTAATCAAGCTTGGCGATCAGGCCCGGAAAGTCGCCAATCCCGTCGTTGTTGGAGTCGAAAAACGATTTGACGTGAACCTGGTAAATCACCGCATCCTTGTACCAGAGCGGGTCTTTGATGAAGGTGGCTGCATTGGGTTTCTTCGCCATGTGAAACTCCTGCTGAATTCTTTAGCAACGCCCCACGATGATCGTTCCCACGCTCTGCGTGGGAATGCCGCCATGGACGCTCTGCGTCCGATCATTACGTATCAAATAGCGGTAATCCGCCAAATCCCGAACGGCTGATATGCCGGGTCAATCCGCATGAACTGGTATTTGCCATGCCAGTCCCAGCGATGCCCGTTCATCAAATCCTCACCGTGGGTCGTCGCGTCATCCGGCAGGCCCATTTCCCACAACGGCAGTTCGAAATTCGCTTCCTGCACGTTATGCGGATCGAGGCTGACCGCGACCAGAATGAAGTTGCTGCCATCGGCGCTGCGCTTGCCGAAATAGAGAATGTTGTCGTTCCAGGCGTTGTAGACCTTCAGCCCCAAATGCGTGTGCAGCGCCGGGTTCTGCCGGCGGATGCGATTGAGCTGGGCGATCTCGGCAATGATGTTGCCGGGCGCGGTGAAGTCGCGGACGCGGATCTCGTACTTCTCCGAATCGAGGTATTCCTCTTTACCCGGCACCGGCGCCGCTTCGCACAGTTCATAGCCCGAATACATGCCCCACAGGCCCGAGCCCATGGTCGCCAGCGCCGCGCGGATCAAGAAACCCGGACGCCCGGACTCATGCAGGAACGCCGGATTGATGTCGGGCGTGTTGACGAAGAAATTCGGCCGGTAGCACTCGCGCCACGGCGATTCATTCAGCTCGGTGAGGTACGTCGCCAACTCAGCCTTGGTATTGCGCCAGGTGAAATAGGTGTAACTCTGCGTGTACCCGACCTTGCCCAGACGCGCCATCATCGCCGGCGTGGTAAACGCCTCGGCGAGGAAGATCACTTCCGGGTGCAGCGCGCGCACATCGGCAATCAGCCACTGCCAGAACGGCAGCGGTTTGGTGTGCGGGTTGTCGACGCGGAAAATCTTCACGCCTTCATTGACCCAACCGACGACGATGTCACGCAACTCGACCCACAGGCTCGGAATCGCATCCGGCGCGTAAAAGTCGACGTTGACGATGTCCTGATATTTCTTCGGCGGGTTTTCCGCGTATTTGATCGTGCCGTCCGGGCGCCAGTTGAACCAGCCCGGATGCTGCTTGAGCCACGGGTGATCCTGAGAACATTGAATGGCGAAATCGAGAGCGATTTCCAGACCATGATCGGCAGCCGCCGCCACCAGTCGACGGAAGTCTTCACGAGTGCCGAGTTGCGAGTGAATCGCCTCGTGACCGCCCTCCTCGCTGCCAATCGCGTACGGACTGCCCGGATCATCCGGCCCCGCCGTCAGCGAGTTATTGCGGCCCTTGCGATGCGCGCGGCCAATCGGGTGGATCGGCGTGAAGTACAACACGTCGAAACCCATGTCCTGAATCATCGGCAAGCGCGAGTGCACGTCATTAAAGGTGCCGTGACGTTTGGGGTCGTCGGTGATCGAGCGCGGAAACAGCTCGTACCAACTGGCGAACTCGGCCAGTTCGCGTTCGACGTCCATCGGGAATTCAGCGCTGACGCTCAGGTAGGCGCGGTGATCGGCCTCGGCCATCAATTGCGCACTGCGCGAGTGCAGAAACAGCGCGACCTGCTCGGTTTCGAGCAGCCCGGACAGTTCATGGTGCAGCGCAGCGAGCTGTTCGCTGAGCTGACCTTCGCTGCGTTCGGCAGCTTGTTGCACCATCGTCCGGCCTTCCTGCAACTCCAGCGAGACCGGCACGGCGGCGGTGTGTTTCTTTTCCAGTTCGTACTGGAAACTGGCGAAATGATCGATCCACGCTTCGATGCAATAGAGGAAACGGCCCTGATGCTCGGGGCGGAACTGACCCTTCCAGCCATTGTTGCCCTGGTCGGACATGACCTCGCTTTGCCAGGTTTCCTCGCCTTCCTCGCGCCAGCGAATGCGCACCGCCAACTTGTCGTGACCGTCGGCGAAGACTTTGCTGGTTACCACCACTTCACGGCCGGCAATCGACTTCACGGCGAACTGCCCGCCATCGAGGGTCGGCATGGTGTCTTCAATGGCGATGCGTGGCAGCAACAAAGCCTGCGACAGCGGAATGTGCGGGTTGTAGCTTAGTTCTGAGGGGTTTTCAGCAGTCATTGAGCATCTCTCCTTAACGCCCAAAGGACGCTCTTGTGCCGGTTCAGCGTTCGCAATCGAGCGCCCGTCCGGAATGAACTCACTTAGGTTCCGAGCGACCGGTGCCGGGAAAAGTTCAGATGAAATTGCCGTTACAGAAAAGCGGATCGAATTCGCCACGAGGTGGTCAATCCACTTAAGCACTTCTCACGCCATGTGCCACACGGAGGTCTACAGATGAACATCCCGATCCCGGCCGAAACACCCGATCCGAACATCGACAAACCCACTCTTCCAGAAACCGAGCCGCAACCGATTCCAGAGCAAGAGCCGCCAGGCACCACGCCTCCACCGAAAGAAGAACCACCAACGACGATGCCGCCCGTGATCGTCTGACCCGGCCACCGATCGTTCCCATGCTCTGCGTGGGAATGCCGCCGGGGACGCTCCGCGTCCCATTGCACGCGGGAAGCGATGAATTAGAGGAGATCGTTTTTCTGCTCATCCTTTTCAAACAAACGCACGATCCGTGGCATCACGCTGAAAATCCCCAGCGCCAGCAAAGTACTCAGCAGCGCCGTCGCCTCCTTGCCCAACCCCGCCGCCACCCCAATCGCCGCCGTCATCCACAGCCCCGCTGCCGTAGTCAGGCCTTTGACGTGACCTTCATCACCTTCCTTGTTCTTCAAAATCGTGCCCGCACCAAGGAAGCCGATCCCGGCGATAACCCCCTGCAGCACCCGGCTCATCGCATCGGACTCCGCCCCTGACGTCTGTGGCACCAGCACAAACAGCGCCGCGCCGAGCGCCACCAACATGTGCGTGCGCACCCCGGCCGCCTTGCCTTTATGCTCGCGTTCGAAACCGAGAATCCCGCCCAATACCGCCGCCATCACCAGCCGTACGGTGATTCGCGTGAGCTGCGACGCGTCACCAATGTCGGCAAATTCCGCTTGCAGCGTCACCCACACTTCATGCCACCAGGCGTTCATCGTGCCGTCCTTTTTATGAGTCGATAGATGATGGACAGCGGCGACCATTAATCGGTTGCGCCGAACGATCGGCAAAGCATGCGCCCTAACATTTCAGACACCCCCGGAAAAAGGACAGCCCCATGCCCCTGCGCGTCGATGAATCCAATCCCGAGCAAAAAGTGTGTTTTTTTACCGTCGAACATGGCGAGGAAATTCGCATCTGCGACACCCTGGAAGTCAAAACGGACAGTGAAAAAGCCATGTCTTTCGTTGAGATAGAAGGCAAGCGCGTGTACATCACCGAAGCAGAAGCCGACGCCTTGACCGTAGCAGGTGCCAAGGACGGTCGTAAGCATCTCAAGGCTGATGAGAGTGATTCGGTGATTTGACTGACCTTGGTCAACACCCGGCGCAGACGCCTGCGATAGGCGTTTGCGCCTTTACCTGCGGGCTGCTTCAAGTTGTCGCAGGACATGTCCAAAAGCGCATCTGATACGCTTTTTATTAAAATACCTGAGTCTGTTATGCAAACAGATCGACGCCCATAGTTCGCTGGCCTGATGGAGGCTGATGAGCGAACGACCATGAGCGAACAAATCCCCGTCCGAACCGTAGAAGCATCTCCAACCATAAAAAACATTCCCGCACGCCCAATGAAGGCGACGGCAAAATCCAGCGACAATCAAATCCACACCCGCAGCTTCACCGGCCTGTTCCGCACCTTGCGGATGAGCGGCGCGGGGTTTCTGTTTTTGTTGTTTTTCGGCACGGTGTGGCTGAACTGGGGCGGGCGTCAGGCCGTGCTCTGGGATCTGTCGGAAAGCAAATTCCACATCTTCGGCGCGACCTTCTGGCCACAGGATTTCATCTTGCTGTCGGCACTGCTGATCATCGCCGCGTTCGGCCTGTTCGCCATCACCGTGTTTGCCGGGCGGGTCTGGTGCGGTTACACCTGCCCGCAGAGTTCGTGGACGTGGATTTTCATGTGGTGCGAGAAGCTCACTGAAGGCGAACGCAACCAGCGGATCAAACTGCAAGCGGCGCCGTGGAGCCTGAACAAACTGGCGCGCCGTGCCGCCAAACACACTTTGTGGCTGGCGATCAGCGTGCTGACCGGGCTGACTTTTGTCGGCTACTTCACGCCGATTCGTCCGCTCGCTGAAGAGTTGCTGACGTTGCAAATCGGCGGGGTCAGTCTGTTCTGGGTGCTGTTCTTTACCGCCGCCACCTACATCAACGCCGGCTGGCTGCGCGAAGCGGTGTGCATGCACATGTGCCCGTATGCGCGATTCCAGAGCGTGATGTTCGACAAAGACACCCTGACGATTGCCTACGACGTGGCGCGCGGCGAAAACCGTGGCCCGCGCAAACGCGATGTGAAACCCGCCGAAGCCGGTTTGGGCGACTGCATCGACTGCCAACTGTGTGTGCAGGTATGTCCGACCGGCATCGACATCCGCGACGGTTTGCAGATGGAATGCATCGGTTGCGCGGCGTGTATCGACGCCTGTGATTCGATCATGGACAAAATGAATTACCCGCGCGGGCTGATTCGCTATAGCTCTGAACGCGAACTGCAGGGCGGTAAAACCCACCTGCTGCGGCCTCGGCTGATCGGTTACACGGTGGTGTTGCTGCTGATGATCGGCGCACTCGCCCTGGCGTTGGTCGAACGGCCGATGGTCTCGCTGGACGTCACCAAGGATCGCGGACTGTTCCGGGAGAACGCTCAAGGCCAGATCGAAAACATCTACAGTCTCAAAGTCATCAACAAAACCCAGCAACGTCAGGTTTACAATCTGAGCCTTTTGGATGGCGACGGCTTTCAGTTGCAGGGTAAGACTGAACTGAGCCTGGCGCCCGGGGAGATTGTCGATGTGCCGGTGTCGGTGGCAATGACCACGGAACGGCCCGCAAGTAGTTCGCAGACGTTGAATTTCAAAGTGAGTGACAGCGATGAGCCGGAGGTTTACAGCGTGGCGAAGAGCCGGTTTGTGGCGCCGATGAATCGCTGATCCGTCAGCCGCTCCCCCCTCACCCCAGCCCTCTCCCCCGAGGGGGCGAGGGGGAAAGGGAGCAGATCTCCATGTAATTCAAATCCTGAGTTCGACTGTAATTTCTCAGGTCGATGCAAATTGAACAATCAACTCGGTCAGTCCCCTCTCCCTCCGGGAGAGGGCTAGGGTGAGGGGCTTTTCCCCTGACACCCATCAATCAACAAGCACCAAGGCTCCTCGATGAAACGCTACGAAAAATTCGCCGACGACATCGCTGAACTGATCCGCTCCGGCGTTCTCGGTCCCGGCCAGCGCGTGCCCTCGGTGCGCTACGCCAGCCAGACCTACGGCGTCAGTCCCTCCACCGTGTTTCAGGCCTATTACCTGCTCGAACGCCGTGGCCTGATCCGCGCCCGGCCGCGCTCCGGCTACTTCGTCAACGCCCACGCGCCGAGCCCGTTCTCGGAGCCGGTGATCAGCCATCAGGTCAACGAATCCACCGAAGTCGACGTCAGCGAACTGGTGTTCTCAGTACTCGATTCGATCAAAGATCCAAACACCGTGCCCTTCGGCTCAGCCTTCCCCAGCCCGACCCTGTTCCCCCTGCAACGCCTGTCCCGGTCGCTGGCCAGCGCCGCGCGAGAGATGGATCCGCGCATGGTCGTCACCGACATGTCGCCGGGTAACCCGCAACTGCGCCGCCAGATCGCCCTGCGTTACATGGTCGGCGGCCTGATGCTGCCAATGGAAGAGTTGCTGATCACCAACGGCGCCCTCGAAGCGCTGAACCTGTGCCTGCAAGCGGTGACCGAACCCGGCGATCTGGTGGCCATCGAAGCCCCGGCGTTCTACGCCAGCCTGCAAGTGCTCGAACGCCTGAAACTCAAAGCCGTGGAAATCCCCGTGCACCCGCGCGACGGCATCGACCTCAACGTGCTCGCGCAGACGCTCGAACGTCACCCGATCAAAGCCTGCTGGTGCATGACCAGTTTCCAGAACCCGATGGGCGCAACCATGCCTGAGGCGAAGAAGCAGGAACTGGTCGAACTGCTGCGCCACCACCAAGTGCCGCTCATTGAGGACGACGTCTACGCCGAACTCTATTACGGCCAGCAAGCACCGAAACCGGCGAAAGCCTTCGACACGGAAGGTCTGGTCATGCACTGCGGTTCGTTCGCCAAAAGCCTGGCGCCCGGCTACCGCATCGGCTGGGTCGCTGCCGGGCGCTACGCGCAAAAAATAGAACGGCTGAAGCTGATGACCTCGCTGTGCGCCTCGATGCCCGCACAAGCAGCGATTGCCGACTACCTGCAACACGGCGGCTACGACCGCCACCTGCGCAAGTTGCGCTATGCCCTGGAAGAGCAGCAAAGCGCCATGCTCGCCGCCATCGCTCGTTACTTCCCGGCCCAGACACGCGTCAGCCAACCCGCCGGCGGCTACTTTTTGTGGCTGGAACTGCCAGAGCAGATGGATTCGTTGAAGTTGTTTCAGATGGCGCTGGCGCAAGGCATCAGCATCGCCCCGGGGCCGATCTTTTCGCCGACGCAGCGCTTCAGGAACTGTATTCGCCTGAACTATGGCAGCCCGTGGACGGAGGATTCGGAGAAAGCGATGGAGACGCTGGGGCGGATTGTGCGGTCGTTCTGACAGCTTGATGTTGCCGCCGCTACCGCCTTCGCGAGCAAGCCCGCTCCCACACTGGTCATGTGTCGTTCACACATCCAATGTGGGAGCGGGCTTGCTC
>NZ_JASCPK010000165.1:0-12513 GCF_029959385.1 Pseudomonas sp. PS01303 | reverse complement strand
CTTAAATACAAGATCAAAAGATCGCAGCCTTCGGCAGCTCCTACAGGGGGATTGTGTTTAGGCGATTACATCGGTGGGGTCAGGCCATCCTTGCCGGCGGAGATGGATTGCGCCGTCAGCGTGCCATCCGCGCTCTGCGTCACGAACGTGACAATCTTCACCCCAACCTTCAGCAAGCTCCGATCGCCCGGCAGCAGATTCACAATCGGCACATCTTCCGGCACCAGTATCTTTTGCTGCCCGCCCTTGTAGTTCACCGTCAGCACCCGCCCGTTGCTCACCACCAGATCGCCGACGCTGCCATTGGTCATGCTGCTGCCCTTGGCCAGATCGAACGGTCGATGACCGTCGCCACTCCCCGCCAGCTCCGGTGGAAACACATGCACTTCCAGCGCCTTGAGCGTGCCGTCCTCCTGAGGCATCGCTGCCGAGCCGATGTAGCTGCCGGGTTTGATGTCTTCGATGTTGGCCAGGGTAACGGCGCGAACCTTGGTGTCGCCGGTCAACTGAATCACCACGTTCTCACCGCTTTTGACGTGGACTTTGAAGCTGTCCGGGCTGACCCCGGTGATCTCGCCGCGCACGCCGAGGCGCATGCCCGGTGCGTCGGCGGCCTGCACGCTGGCGGCGCCGAGCAGGCTGATCAGGACAAGCGTTGCGGTGTGGCGAAGCGTCTGACGAAACATTGCATTCCTCCGGTGATCAACGTGGAACAAGCCGATGCAAACATAAGCACGCTATCGAAGAAGATGTAAGTGAATGTATCATCAGCCCTCAAAGGTCGGACGCAAGGTTCGCCCCGAATGGCCACGGCCGTCATTACCCGACGTAATAACTGATATCAACCGAAGGCTGCTTCTGCCCGTTCGGTTTGTCCCTTAGCCTCACCGCATTCCTTTCGCTGGATCGAGTAACCCCTATGACCGCCACGACTCACGCAATGACCCGAGGCATGGTGCTGCTGTTCGCCTTCTGCTGCGGCGCCATCGTTGCCAACATCTACTACGCGCAGCCAATCATCGGCCTGATCGCGCCGGACATCGGCCTGAGCGACACCATGGCCAGTTTCATCGTTTCGCTGACGCAGATCGGTTATGCGCTGGGCCTGTTCTTTCTGGTGCCGCTGGCGGATCTCCTGGAAAACCGTCGGTTGATGATCATCACCACCGTGGTGGCGATTGCCAGCCTGTTGGCGGCGGCGTTTACCGATCAGCCCAATGTGTTTTTGCTGATCTCGTTGCTGGTGGGTTTCAGTTCGGTGTCGGTGCAGATTCTGATTCCTCTGGCGGCGCACCTTGCTCCGGAGGAATCCCGTGGCCGTGTGGTCGGCGGGATCATGGGCGGTTTGTTGCTGGGGATTCTGTTAGCACGACCGGTATCGAGCGTGGTTGCAGATCACCTCGGCTGGCGGGCGATGTTCATGATTGCTGCGGCACTGATGGCGGCGATCAGCGTGGTGTTGGCGCTGACCGTGCCCAAGCGCCAGCCGGATCACAGCGCCACGTATGGCCAACTGCTTGGCTCGTTGTGGACGCTGCTGCGCCAACAACCGGTGCTGCGTCAGCGCGCGTTTTATCAGGGCTGCATGTTCGCCACGTTCAGCCTGTTCTGGACGGCCGTGCCGCTGGAACTGGCGCGTAACCATGGTTTGTCGCAAAGCGAAATTGCGATCTTCGCTCTGGTCGGCGCCATCGGTGCCATCGCCGCCCCAATCAGCGGGCGCCTGGCCGACGCCGGCCACACCCGCATCGCCTCGCTGCTGGCCATGATCTTCGCCAGCCTGAGCTTCCTGCCCGCGTTCATCCACCCCGCCTACAGCGTCATCGGCCTGGCCGTGACCGGCGTGGTATTGGATTTCTGCGTGCAGATGAACATGGTGCTCGGCCAACGCGCGGTCTACTCGCTGGATGCAAAAAGCCGTGGCCGCCTCAACGCCCTGTACATGACCAGCATCTTCATCGGCGGCGCCTTCGGCTCGTCGGTGGCCAGTGCGGTGTATGAACATGGCGGCTGGTTGTGGATCGTGATTGTGGGGAGTGTGTTTCCGTTGTTGGCGTTGCTGCGGTTTTTGAGTGCTTCGCAAGGGCGATCGTTGGCCACGGCGTAAGCTGCAAAAGCTTCGCGAGCAGGCTCGCTCCCACAGGTCACTCACCGGGCCTGAGGGAGCGAGGACGGTTAATACCGAACCAGCTTCTCCATCGCCGCATCCGCCAGAAAGGAGGAGCGGCTTTTGACGTTGTGTTCGCGCACATAACGATCGATGCGCTGAATCACGTAACCGGGGAGCGTCACGTTGACCTTTTCGGTCTTGCCCAGATACGGCGAGATATCCAGCTCGAGCATGCCCCAGCCCATCTCGGCGAACTCCGGGTTATTACGGTGCGCCGAGGCAGAGGTCGGCATGGGAATAGCGTCGCCATCTGCTGCAATCTCCTGCAGCATGATGTGCGCAATTTCGACGGCCGCATTGTAGGCATCTTCAAAGCTATCCCCGGCCGTCACGGCGCCAGGAATATCGGGGATCTGAATACCGATGGCAGTGTTCTCGTCGCCCCATTCGATGCAGATTGGGTATTGCATTACGGATCTCCTTTGTAACTGACTGACGGGTTGTATAACCCCGCACGCCGCCTGATGCTCTTGACCGTCCCTAACGGTAAATCCTTCTTAGGATGAGGGACGGGAATCGTGTTCGGGTTATAGCGATGAGTGAAAATGTGATGACTGCCGGTGATCCGATCCAGCGTCCAGCCCGCCTCCTCCAGCTCCTTGATCAATTGCCTGCTTTGCACCAACCGCCTCCTTGCCTTGGCCTTTTAAAAATAACCCTAGAGTTACCTTTACTCAAGCACAGAAATGCTCAGAGCGACGCCCGGTTGTTTTACAACATGTGATTGATCGCATCAAAAGCATCTCCGATCAGAACTCCCACAGGGTTTCTCGAGCCGCTTCAAGATTTGCGCATGACGCAGACAAAAAAACGGCGATCCGAGGATCGCCGTTTTCATTTATTCCCCGAACTGCTTGCCCAGTCCCGGTGGCACGCCGTGGATGTTGGTGTCTTCCCACGGGCCGTTGGGGCTGATCGAGCGGCTCCAGCCGTTGTTCCAGCGGTAGTAGGTGCGCTGGCGGTAGAAGGTGTTGGTCTGGTCGTCGAGAACGTAGACGCCGAGTTTCTGATCCCAGTGGCTGTTGCCGCCCGGCGGTGGAGCGAAGCTGGCTGAGGTGCGCGGGACGGGTTTTGCCGGTTTCGCCGGGATGCTTTTGCCCGGTGTTGGCGAGGTCGACGGGGTCGGGCTTGGTTGTGACGGCGGGATCGGCGGCAGGTTGGTCGTCGGTTCCGGGCGTTGCGCCGCACATGCACTCAAGCCCAGGGCCAGTGTGAGGACTGTGATTCGGGCGATGGTGTGCATGGCGGTGCTTTCCTTGTTTGCCCGATTATTTGTCCGGGCTGTCGATGGTCAGTGTTTGTGGCGCGGTGGTGCTGCTGGCCAGAGGGTCGCTGCGACCGACCCATTCCCCGGCAGTCGGTTGGCCGGCACGGGACACGCGCGCAACCAGTTGGACTTCAGGGAAGTTCGACAGTTTCAACTGCGGCATCATTGCGTCGGCATCGCCCAGTTCGACGGTCACTGGCAGATCCGCCACGGTCAGGCGCTTGGCGGCCAGCGGTGCCGGTGGGCCGGAGGTGGCGCGGGCGAAGATGAACACGCTGTCGCCCGGTTGCACTTTGCCTTTGAGCTCGCTGGCCAGATCAACGCTGACCTTCAACAGCGCAGCTTTCGCCGGCGCGGGCGCCGCAGCGACCTTGCCACCACTGGCTTCCAGTCGTTCGGCGGCGCGTTTGATTCCGCCTTCCAGCGCGGCACGGGAATTGTCGTCCGGCGGTAATTGCGCGAGCAAACGGTTCCAGTAATCGATGGCTTGCTGATAACGCTCGCCTTCGAACGCGGCGATGCCGAGCAGACCGAGGCTGGTGACTTCTTTCGGATCAGCCTTCAACGCTTCGTCAGTCAGTGCCTGAATTTTGTCCGACCACTTTTTGCCATCGGCAAAATACTGCGCCTGCGCCCACTGGCCGAGCAGTTCCGGCTGGCGACCGGCGAGATTGGCGGCGCGCTCGAACATCTTCGCTGCGTCCGCCGGACGATCCTGAGCCATGTAGGTACGGCCGAGGAAGTACACGCCCTCAGCAGAATCCGGTTGCGCGGCAACGGCGCGCTCCAGACGCTGGGTCATCTCTTCCATCGACTTCGGTGCTTCGGCGAATTCGCGGGTCAGTTCGACTTTTTCCACGGCACCGAAATGCATGTACAAGCCCAGCCCCAGCACCGGAACCAGCACCGCGGCCAGCAGCGGCAACGGTTTGCCCAATCGGGAAACCCGTGGCGCCGCAACCCCTTCGGTATCGGCCAGCAACTCACGCGCGGCTTCCGCGCGACCGCTGTCCATTTGCGCCGCGTCGAGCACGCCTTCGGCCTGTTGCGATTGCAACTCGGCAACTCGCTCCTCGTACAACGCGACGTTCAGGGCAGTACGATCCTCTTCACGCTGGGCGCGTCGTTCACGCAGAACCGGGATCAGCAGGAAACTCAGGGCGACCAGAAGCAACAGCCCTGCGGCAAGCCAGAAATCAATCATTCTTGGTTTTTATCCAACAGTTGGTCGAGGCGCTGACGCTCTTCGGTGGACAGCGATTGCGGGGTGTCGGCGCGTTGACCGCGACGACGGCGGACGATCACCGCGATCACCACGAAGCCACCGAGCAGCAGACCGGCCGGGCCGAACCACAGCAGCGCGGTCTTGGCGTTGAGTGCCGGTTTGTAGCGGACGAAATCACCGTAGCGATCGACCATGAAGTCGATGATCTGCTGGTTGTCCTTGCCCTCGCCGAGCATGCGGAAAATCTCTTTGCGCAGGTCAGCGGCAATCGGTGCGTTGGAGTCAGCGATGTCCTGGTTCTGGCACTTGGGGCAGCGCAGTTCCTTGGTCAGTTCGCGGAAGCGCTCGCGATCGCCTTCTTTGGCGAATTCGTAGGTGTCGATGGCGGCATGGGCCACGCCAACCAGACTCAAACCCAATACCACGGCAGCTAGAAAACGCTTCATGGCTTGGCCTCATCGACCAGCGCCTGATATTTGGCCGCGAGTTTTTCGCGCCAGACTTGCTCGTCGATCACGCCGACGTATTTGTCGCGGATGATGCCTTTGGCGTCGATGAAGAAGGTTTCCGGCGCGCCGTACACACCGAGATTCAGGCCCAGCGAACCTTCGTCGTCACGAATGTCCAGCACGTACGGGTTGTGAAATTCGCTCAACCATTTCAAGGCATCGGCGTTGGTGTCTTTGTAGTTGATGCCATAGATCACCACGCCACGCTCGGCGAGTTTGTTCAGCACCGGATGCTCGACCCGGCAGGAAATGCACCAGGTGCCCCACACATTGACCAGCGCCGGTTTGCCGAGAATGTCAGCCTTGGTCAGGGTCTTGTCGCCCTGCACGCTCGGCAGGGAAAACTCCGGGAATGGCTTGTTGATCATCGCTGACGGTAGCTCAGACGGATCAAGGTACAGACCGCGATACAGAAACACCGCCACCAGCAGAAAAATCGCCAATGGCACCAGCATCAACCAACGTCTCATGCAGCCGCTCCTGTCATGCCCAGCGCTTCACGCACTTTGGATTTCACCTTGACCCGATAACGTCGATCGAGTGCCGCCAGCAAACCACCGAGACCGGTCAGCAAACCGCCGAACCAGATCCAGCGCACGAACGGTTTGACGTGCACGCGCACGGCCCACGCGCCGTTATCCAGCGGCTCGCCGAGGGCGACATACAGGTCACGGGTGAAACCGGCGTCGATCCCGGCTTCGGTCATCACCGAGTTCTGCACGGTGTACAGACGTTTTTCCGGGTGCAGCACGCTGATTTCCTTGCCATTGCGAATGACGCGGATGGTGCCTTTGTCAGACGTGAAGTTCGGCCCTTCGAAGTGCTTGGCGCCTTCGAAGACGAAGTGATAACCGGCCAGATCCATCGACTCGCCCGGCGCCAGACGCAGGTCACGCTCGGCACTGTTCTGACTCGACAACACCACGCCCAACGCGCAAACCGCGATGCCGAGGTGAGCGATCTGCATGCCCCAATAGCTGCGGGTCAGGGTCGGCAAGCCTTTGATCAGGCCTTTGTGGCGGGTCTTGTCGAAGATGTCGCGCACACCGGCGAGCAATACCCACGCGGCGAGCAGGAAGGTCGCGATCACCGCCCAGTTGAAATCGCCGTAAGCGATACCGGCAACCACGGCCAGCACCACGCTACCCAGCAGCACCGGGGTCAGCATGTTCACCAGCCATTTCACCGGGGTGTCTTTCCAGCGCACGACCATGCCGATTGCCATCACCACCATCAATAGCGCCATCAAAGGAATGAACAGCGCGTTGAAGTACGGCGGGCCGACCGACAGCTTGGCGCCGCTGATCGCATCGAGAATCAGCGGATAGAGTGTGCCAAGCAGGATCATCGACGCGGCCACGACCAGCACCAGGTTGTTGCCCAGCAGCAGGGTTTCCCGCGACCACAGGTTGAAGCCGACCTGACTCTTCACCACTGGCGCGCGCAGGGCGAACAGCGTCAACGATCCACCGACCACAAACAGCAGGAAGATCAGGATGAACACGCCGCGTTCAGGATCGGAGGCGAACGCGTGTACCGAGGTCAGTACGCCGGAACGCACGAGGAAGGTGCCGAGCAGGCTCAGCGAGAACGCAGCAATTGCCAGCAACACCGTCCAGCTCTTGAACACGCCACGTTTTTCCGTGACCGCCAACGAGTGGATCAGCGCGGTGCCGACCAGCCAAGGCATGAAGGAAGCGTTTTCCACCGGATCCCAGAACCACCAGCCGCCCCAGCCGAGTTCGTAATACGCCCACCACGAACCGAGAGTGATGCCGATGCCGAGGAAGGCCCAGGCGACGATCGTCCACGGACGCGACCAGCGAGCCCACGCCGCATCCAGTCGACCACCCATCAGCGCGGCGATGGCGAAAGCGAAGGCCACCGAAAAACCGACATAACCCATGTACAGCATCGGCGGGTGAACGATCAGGCCGATGTCTTGCAGCAATGGGTTGAGGTCAGCGCCGTTGCTCGGCATTTGCGGCAGGATGCGTTTGAACGGGTTGGACGTGAGGATCAGGAACAGCAGGAAACCGGTGCTGATCATGCCCATCACCGCCAGCACGCGGGCGAGCATGACTTGCGGCAACTGGCGGGAGAACACCGACACCGCGAACGTCCAGCCACCGAGAATCAGTGCCCACAGCAGCAACGACCCTTCGTGGGCGCCCCACACGGCGCTGAATTTGTAATACCACGGCAACGCGGTATTCGAGTTGTTCGCCACGTAAGCGACGGAGAAGTCGTCGACCATGAATGCGTAGGTCAAGGCGCCGAAGGCGAACAGCAAAAAAGCAAACTGCCCCCACGCGGCCGGCTGGGCCAGACTCATCCAGAAACGGTCACCGCGCCAGGCGCCAATCAATGGCACCACGGCCTGCACTAGCGCAAAACACAGCGCCAGAATCATCGCCAGATGGCCCAACTCAGGAATAAAAATCGCCGACGTCATGGATCAACCCTCCTTCGCAGGTGTTGGGGCGGATTGACCGCTGTCTTTCAAGGCTTTGGTCACTTCCGGCGGCATGTACTTCTCGTCGTGCTTGGCCAGCACTTCATCGGCGACGACCACGCCATCAGCGTTGATCTTGCCCAGCGCAACGATGCCCTGCCCTTCGCGGAACAAGTCCGGAAGGATGCCGCGATAGGTGATGGTCACGGATTTGTTGAAATCGGTGACGACGAATTTGACGTCCAGCGAGTCCGGTGAACGTTGCAGCGAGCCCTTCTCAACCATGCCACCGGCACGGATGCGCGTGTCTTGCGGTGCTTCGCCGTTAGCGATCTGCGTCGGCGTATAGAACAAGTTGATGTTCTGCTGCAGGGCGCTAAGGGCCAGGCCGACGGCAGCGCCGACCCCGACCAGAATGGCCAGAATGATGATCAGACGTTTCTTGCGCAGCGGATTCACTTGCCGTTCTCCCGGCGCAGACGACGCGCCTCTTGTTGCAGATACCGCTTGCGGGCCAGGATCGGCGCCGCCACGTTAAGCGCCAGTACCGCCAGACAAATGCCGTAGGCCGACCAGACGTACAGGCCATGATGGCCCATGGCGAGAAAATCGCCGAATGAAGCAAAACTCATCGAGCGGCCTCCAGACTGTTCTGTACTTCTTCTTTCACCCAACTGGCGCGGGCTTCGCGCTTGAGCACTTCAAGGCGCATGCGCAGCAACAGCACGGCGCCGAAGAAGCAGTAAAAACCCAAAACGGTCAGCAACAGCGGCAGCCACATCTCGGCCGGCATCGCCGGTTTTTCGGTGAGGGTAAAGGTTGCGCTCTGGTGCAGGGTGTTCCACCACTCCACCGAGTATTTGATGATCGGGATGTTGATCACCCCGACGATGGCCAGCACCGCGCAGGCCTTGGCGGCGCTGTCGCGATTGCTAATGGCATTGCCCAGCGCAATCACGCCGAAATACAGGAACAGCAGAATCAGCATCGAGGTCAGCCGCGCATCCCAGACCCACCACGAACCCCAGGTCGGTTTGCCCCAGATCGCCCCGGTGACCAGAGCCACAGCAGTCATCCACGCACCGATCGGCGCCGCGCATTGCAGGGCGACGTCAGCCAGTTTCATCTTCCACACCAGACCGACAATGCCGCACACCGCCAGCATCACGTAGATCGACTGCGCGAGCATCGCGGCAGGCACGTGGATATAGATGATGCGAAAGCTGTTGCCTTGCTGATAATCCGGCGGCGCGAAGGCCAGCCCCCAAACGACGCCGACGCCAATCAACAGCAACGCTGCGATGCTCAGCCACGGCAAGAACTTGCTGCTGATGCCGTAGAACCACTTCGGTGAGCCGAGCTTGTGAAACCAGGTCCAGTTCATACTGTTTCCATCACGGGTGCCGCTCATCGATGTGAGCTAGCATTTGGGTCTTTGCTGATCAAATTTTGATCAGACCTCATTATTCGCCGACGCTGATCTTCAGGCCAGCAGCTATTGCAAAAGGTGTCAGGGTGATCGCTAGGGCGGTCAGGCTACCAAGCCACAGCAGATACCCGGTCGCCGGCATGCCTTGGAGGGCGGCCTGCAAGGCGCCACTGCCAAGGATCAACACCGGGATGTACAACGGCAGAATCAGCAGCGCCAACAACAGGCCACCGCGTTTCAAACCGACCGTCAGTGCCGCGCCCACCGCGCCGAGCAAGCTCAGCACCGGTGTACCCAGCAACAACGACAGCAACAAAACCGGCAGACACGCGGCAGGCAAACCGAGCATCAACGCCAGCAGAGGTGAGAGCAAAACCAGTGCCAGACCGGAGAAAAGCCAGTGTGCCAGCACCTTGGCCAATACCAGTAGTGGCAGGGGGTGCGACGAAAGGACCCACTGTTCCAGGGATCCGTCTTCGAAATCACTGCGGAAAAGCCCGTCCAGCGAGAGCAGGACCGACAAAAGCGCCGCCACCCAGACTAACCCCGGGGACAGGTTTTGCAACACTTGAGTTTCCGGGCCGACGGCCAGCGGGAACAAAGCGATGACGATGGCGAAGAAAATCAGCGGATTGGCCAGCTCCGCCGGGCGGCGAAACAGCAGTCGCGATTCACGGGCAACCAGCAGGCCGAAGACACTCATACTGCCCAGTTCCCCAAATCGATATCGCGATAACCGGCCGGCATCCGGCTCAGCGTGTGGTGCGTGGTCAACACCACCAGACCGCCACGTTCACAATGGTTGGCCAGATGTTCTTCAAGTTGCGCCACGCCTTGTTTATCGAGGGCGGTGAACGGCTCGTCGAGAATCCACAGCGGCGGACTGTCCAGATACAACCGCGCCAGCGCCACGCGGCGTTGCTGGCCGGCGGACAAGCTGTGGCAGGGAACATCTTCGAAACCGCGCAATCCTACGGCTGCCAGCGCTTGCCAGATCGCCTCGCGTTCGGCTGGATGATGCAGGGCGCAGAGCCACGAGAGATTCTCTTCCGGGGTCAGCAAATCCTTGATTCCGGCAGCATGGCCGATCCACAACAGGTTGCGCGCCAGTTCGCTGCGCTGTTCAGTCAGCGGCAAACCGTTGAGCAGGACTTGACCGTCGGTCGGCTGCATCAACCCGGCCAACAGGCGTAATAAACTGGTTTTACCGCTGCCGTTGGGACCGCTGATTTGCACCATATCGCCACTGGCCAGTCTCAATTCGAGATTCTCGAAGAGCAGCCGTAGATCACGTTCACACGCGAGGGCAACAGTTTGCAGGACAGGACTGGTCAAGGGATCACGGGCCTTATACGGTTCAAGTCGGCTCTGGCGCGGCCGTTAAAGAGATGCAGCATAAATGCAATGACGGCTCGATCTAGAGAGCTGCGTCAAACAATTGCTATGTTTTTTTGAACGAATCGCAAGACGGGCGGCATTATACATGGCGTGCCCGACTCCCCAGAGTGCATTTTCTAAAGGTTGTTTCACTGTATGACAGGCGAAATGAACATCCTCCCGCTCCCGCAGGCCACACCGGCGACCGCTCGCCCGCAGGTCGGTGAGCTGCTCAAGCTGCTGACGCCGGTCGAAGGCTTGATCGGCGCCGGCCAGAGTGCCAAGGCCGAGGTGTTGTCGCTGAAGCAGGCGGATCAGACCTTTCAATTGTTGCTCAAAGTGACGCTGGACAGCGGCCGCCAGACCACCGTGCAAGCGACCAGCAATCTGCCATTGCTGCAAGGCACCAGCATTGCGATCACCCAACCCTCGGCCGGCAACCTGGCGATCACCGTGCAACAGGCCATCGCCAGCAGCGTCGCCGCCCTCACCCGCATTGATACGTCGCAATTGCCCGTGGGCACGTTGCTGCAAGGCAAAGTCCTGACTTCGCAGCTACTGCCGCAAACGCCGGGGCAAGCGACGGTGTTCCGTTCGCTGGTCAGTTTGCTCAACACCGCGCAGAGCGGCAGCACGCTGACCATCGACAGCCCGCAACCGCTGCGCATCGGCACGTTGCTTTCGGCGTTGGTGGAAGATGCGCAAACCCTGAAATTCCTGCCCCTGAGCAGCCGACAGGAACAACTGGCCGTCAGTCAGCAACTGGTCGGCCAGCAAAGTCGCCAAGCGTCTCTGAGCGGTCTGCTGAATGCACTGCAAAATCTGCCGGCGGACAACGATCAGACTTCAGCGGACTTGCGCGCGGCGGTCGACAAACTGCTCGCCAGCCTCCCCGATCTGCAGCAAATGACCACTTCCAAAGGCGTGGCGCTGGCCTTGGCCAACAGCGGCGCCTTCCTCGAAGCCAAATTGCTCACCGGGCAGAACCCAACCCTGACTCCGGACATCAAAGCCGATCTGCTCAAACTGATCGCGCAACTGTCGCCGGGAGCGCCGGGCAACGCCAGTTTCAACGCAATCATCGCGGCCAACACTTTGGCGCAAGCGCTGCCGAGCTTCGTCCGTAATGCCCTCGGCACCCTCGGCCAGGTCAGCGCGAAACCGGTGCCAAGCAGCTTCCCCCTGCCCGACCGCCTGCTGCAAAGTCTCGATGGCGAAGGAGATCTGGAGCATCTGCTGCGCCTCGCCGCCGCTGCTGTGTCGCGCCTGCAAAGCCATCAACTGTCGAGTCTTGAACAGACCGGCGTCACCGATGATGGTCGCTTGCTGAGCACCTGGCAGCTGGAAATCCCCATGCGAAATATGCAAGACATCGTGCCGTTGCAGGTCAAATTCCAGCGTGAAGAGGCACCGGAACGGGAGCCGCAACCGAACGAACGCCGTGACGAACGCGAACCCAAGCAGCAACTGTGGCGCGTCGATCTGGCGTTCGACATGGAACCGCTCGGGCCAATGCAGATTCAGGCGCAACTGGTCGCCGGCAGCCTGTCCGGCCAACTGTGGGCCGAACGGTCCTACACCGCCGACCTGATCGAAAATAACCTGTTCGCCTTGCGCCAACGCCTGCTTGATCGCGGACTCAACGTCGGCGATATCGACTGCCACCAAGGCACGCCGCCGCAAGGCAACCAAACCCGTCTCGAACACCGCTGGGTCGACGAAACCGCATGAACGATTCCACCGCCCCACGCCAGGCCATCGCCCTCAAATACGACGGCAACCACGCCCCGACCCTCACTGCCAAAGGTGACGACGAACTGGCCGAAGAAATCCTGCGCATCGCCCGCGACTGCGAAGTGCCGATTTACGAGAACGCCGAGCTGGTGCGCTTGTTGGCGCGGATGGAATTGGGCGACAGCATCCCCGAGGAGCTGTACCGCACGATCGCCGAGATCATCGCGTTTGCGTGGAATCTGAAGGGAAAATTCCCCGAAGGACAGGATCTGGAGGCGCCGATGGTGGAGAAGGACATCACCGAGCGCGGGGATGATTACTGATCGTTCCCACGCTCTGCGTGGGAA
>NZ_JASCPK010000164.1:0-12638 GCF_029959385.1 Pseudomonas sp. PS01303 | reverse complement strand
CCTTAGGTCTATTTCCGGCGGGACGGGCCTCTTCGCGAGCAGGGGAATGCATTTCAAATGTGGGAGCGAGCCTGCTCGCGAAAGCGCCCGTCCCGCCAACTCAAACCCCATGCCCAAACCGCTCCCGATACACCGACGGCGGCACCCCAACCACGCTGCGAAACGCCACGCGAAAACTCTCCACCGATCGATACCCGCAGCGCAACGCAATCTGATCGGTATTGTGCGGCGTACTCTCAAGCAGCTCCCGCGCCCGCGCCAGCCGTTCATGCTGCAACCACGCCTTCGGCGACTGCCCACTGGCCTCGGTAAAACGCCGCAGAAACGTGCGCTCACTCATCGCCGCTTCGCTGGCCAGATCACGCACTTCCAGCGGCTCATGCAAACGCTCGCGCGCCCATTGCATCACCCGTGACAAATCATTGCGCGGCGTTGCGCTGACCGGCGTTGGAATGAATTGCGCCTGACCACCGGTGCGCTGCGGCGACATCACCAATCTTCTCGCCACCGAATTGGCGACCTGAGTACCAAAGTCCCGCGCCACCAGATGCAGACAGGCATCGATTCCCGCTGCACTGCCGGCCGAAGTGATCAACTGGCCTGAGTCGACGTAAAGCACATCCGGATCGACCTCAATCGCCGGAAAGCGCTGCGCCAGTTCCGTGGTGTAGCGCCAATGCGTGGTGGCGCCGTGGCCATCGAGCAAGCCTGTGGCCGCCAGCACAAACACGCCAGAGCAGATCGACAGCAGTCGCGCACCGCGTGCGTGAGCCTGACGCAACGCCTCGATCAGGGCCGGCGGCACCGCTGCATTGCGGTCGCGCCAACCGGGAATGATGATGGTGCGCGCCTCGGCGAGCAGTTCCAGGCCACCATCGGCCAGCACTTGAATCCCGCCCATTGCACGCATCGGGCCTTGATCGACGGCGGCAATCGCGTGTTCGTACCACGGGAATTCGAACTCCGGCCGCGCCAGTCCGAAAATCTCCACGGCGATGCCGAACTCGAAGGTACAGAGGCCGTCGTAGGCCAGAATCGCGACCAGTCCTGGTGAAGTAGGCATTTGGCGGAAAATTCCCGGTGAGTGTCTTGTGCGCCACTGTAGCGATTCGCGCCGGCTCGATAAAGTCTGTTCACACCCCATCAGACGTAGGAGCAATACCCATGACCAGCCTGGTTCGCGATATTCCTGCCGCCCCGTCGGCGATTGCCTTGATGCACTTCAGCAACCGTCTGACCTTCGAAACCGATTGTTCCGACGTGTTCAGCAGCCAAGAGGCGGGGGAGATCGATTTTGTGCTGGTCGACGTGCGTGGGCCGCTGGCCTTTGAGCGCGGGCATGTGCCGGGCGCGATCAACATTCCGACACGGCTGCTGACGCCTCAGGGTTTGGCGGGCTACCCGAGCAACGCATTGTTTGTGGTGTATTGCGCCGGCCCGCATTGCAACGGCGCCAATAAGGCCGCGGTGAAACTGGCGGCGTTGGGCTACCCGGTCAAGGAAATGATCGGCGGCGTGACGGGTTGGCTGGATGAAGGGTTTGCACTCAGCGTGGCGCACCCCGCCAACACCCCCATCAACTGCGCCTGCTAAATCATCCAGTGTAGGAGCTGCCGAAGGCTGCGATCTTTTGATCTTGATCTTAAAAAACCAGATCAAAAGATCGCAGCCTGCGGCAGCTCCTACAGGGAATTTGTGAGTTTTCTGCTCTGAAAAAGGACTTGTCCTACAGCCTCCGCACCACGACGGCGCAGCCTTTGACCTCGGTCAATCGACTCGCCGATCTTCTGTAAATATTTGTCGCTTAAACACAATTTACCCTGTGCGCGCCGCCATAGACTGCCGGCCTCTTCGGTTTTTGCTGCTAAATGGCCATGACCGAACGCTGAATCGAAAGCTGCCAATAAAAGCCTCCGCACACAGGAGTTATAAATGAAGAAGCTAGTGATGTTCGGTGCCCTGGCACTGTCGATGTTGTCCCTGACCGCTGTGGCCGAAGACGCCAAACCGATCCGCATCGGTATCGAAGCCGGTTACCCTCCATTCTCGATGAAAACCCCTGACGGCAAACTCACCGGTTTCGACGTGGATATCGGCGATGCGCTGTGCGCGCAGATGAAAGTCAAATGTACCTGGGTTGAGCAAGAGTTCGATGGCCTGATCCCGGCGCTGAAAGTGAAGAAGATCGACGCGATTCTGTCGTCGATGACCATCACCGACGACCGCAAGAAGAACGTCGATTTCACCATCAAGTACTACCACACCCCGGCCCGCTTCGTGATGAAGGAAGGCTCCGGCGTCAAAGACCCGCTGACCGAGCTCAAAGGCAAGAAAGTCGGCGTGCTGCGTGCCAGTACTCATGACCGTTACGCCACTGAAGTGCTGGTGCCAGCCGGGATCGATCTGGTGCGTTACGGCTCGCAGCAGGAAGCCAACCTCGACATCGTTTCTGGTCGTCTCGACGCCATGCTGGCCGACTCGGTCAACCTTAGCGACGGTTTCCTGAAAACCGATGCCGGCAAAGGTTTTGAATTCGTTGGCCCGACCTACGAAGACGCCAAGTACTTCGGCGGCGGCGCTGGCATTGCCGTGCGCAAGGGCGATACCGCCCTGGCTGAGCAATTCAACAAAGCCATCACCGAAATCCGCGCCAATGGCGAGTACAAGAAAGTCCAGGACAAGTACTTCGACTTTGATGTTTACGGTCATTAATACGCCGTAAGAAAAAAGTGGCCCCGTTTGCGCGGTGGCCACTTTTTTTGCGCCCATGATTTATCCTGCACCACACATTTCTAATGTAGGAGCTGCCGCAGGCTGCGATCTTTTGATCTTGTTTTTGAGTGTCAAGATCAAAAGATCGCAGCCTGCGGCTGCTCCTACAGAAACATCGGAGTTTTCCTATGCAACGCATCGATCATGTTCTGCCCTGGAGCCACTTGGGCAGCGAGCGCTCCCTCAGCGTGTTTCGCTACGGCGCCGGCACTCGCAAGGTGTACATCCAGGCCAGCCTGCACGCCGATGAACTGCCAGGCATGCGCACCGCGTGGGAACTCAAGCAACGTCTCAACCAACTTGAGCAAGAAGGTCGACTGCAAGGCGTGATCGAACTGGTGCCGGTGGCCAACCCGATCGGGCTCGACCAGCACCTGCAAGGTGCGCACATGGGCCGCTTCGAACTGGGCAGCGGCAAGAATTTCAACCGCGCGTTCGTTGAACTGAGCGCGCCGGTCGCGGCGATGATCGGCGAGCGTCTTGGCGCCAATGCCGAGGCCAACGTCGCGCTGATCCGTCAGACGATGCTTCAGGTGTTCGATGAGCTGCCAGCCCCGGCTTCGCAATTGGAAGCGATGCATCGCTTGCTGCTGCGTCATGCTTGCGATGCGGATATCACCCTCGATCTACACTGCGATTTCGACGCGGCGATTCACCTTTATGCATTGCCGCAACACTGGCCGCAGTGGCAATCGCTGGCTGCAAGGTTGAAGGCGGGGGTGGCGTTGTTGTGTGAGGACTCGGGCGGCAGCTCTTTCGACGAATCATGTTCGACGCCTTGGCTGCGTTTGGCGCGAGCGTTCCCCGATGCGGCGATTCCGCCGGCCAATCTGGCGACCACGCTGGAGCTGGGCAGCATGGGCGACACCCGCGTCGATCAGGCCCAAGCCAATTGCGAGGCGATTCTGGGTTTCCTTGCCGAGCAGGGTTTCATCAGCGGCGAATGGCCGGCCGCGCCGAGCGAGTGTTGCGAAGGCCTGCCGTTTGAAGGCACCGAATATCTGTTTGCGCCGCATCACGGTGTGGTGAGTTTCCTGCGCAATGCGGGTGAATGGGTGGAGAAGGGCGATGCGCTGTTTGAGGTGGTGGATCCGTTGCAGGATCGCGTGACCACCGTGCGCGCCGGCACCAGTGGCGTGTTGTTTGCGATGGATCGCGGGCGTTATACGGAGCCTGGGATCTGGCAGGCGAAAGTGGCGGGGCGGGTAGCGTTTCGTACCGGGAAATTGACTAACGACTGAAAATTTTGCGGAATTTTCCGGCCTCTTCGCGGGCAAGCCTTGCTCCCACAAGACCTACGCCGAACTTGTAGGAGCAAGGCTTGCCCGCGAAGGCGCCATCAACAGCACCACTGAATTTCGATCCTCTCCTTGGAATGTTAGGCTCACCCCCGAACCCGACACTCTGTGAAGGAAGGCTCTATGTTGAAGGCGTTTGCTCTGTTGACCCTGCTGGCGTCCGCCGCCGTTCAGGCTCAAACCTCGCTGCAATCCGATCTGCCGCTCAAGTACATCGAACAGGTTCACGCCGACGCCGAGTCGCGTCCGCTGGTGATTTTCCTGCACGGTTACGGCAGTAACGAAGCCGATTTGATCGGCATGAAGTTCCAATTGCCAGCGCAGTACAACTACCTGTCAGTGCAGGCTCCGTTGTCGTTGGGTGAAGGACGCTACCAGTGGTTTCGCAAGAAAGGCGAAGGTGCCTACAACGGCGAGACCGATGATCTGAAGGTCAGCGGCCAGAAACTGCGGGATTTTGTCGCGCAAGCGGCGAAGAAATATCACACCACCCCGGACAAGGTGTACCTGATCGGTTTCAGTCAGGGCGCGATGATGACCTACGAAGTGGGCTTGCGACCGCCGGCAGCTGTTGGCGGTATCGCGGCGTTGAGCGGGCGCTTGTTGCCGGTGTTAAAAACCGAGCTAAAGGCCGAACAACAACCGCTGCCGCTGAGCATCTTCATCGGCCACGGTACTGCCGATGATCGAGTGCCGTACCACGACGGCACCGAAGCCAAAGCCATGCTGGAGAAGCTCGACTACAAACCGCAATTCCATGCCTATCCCGGCGTTGGCCACAGCATCAGTGCGGCCGAACTGCGGGATCTGAACGGCTGGTTGCAGCAGCTCAATCCTTGAGGATGGACTTGATCAGCTTGTCGTGGCCGGCCTTGTCGCTGACCCGGGAAATCACCTGAACCAGCGCCATGTGCGTGCCGGAGCCGGCCATCAACGTGGTGTTGAGGGTCTGGCCGCCGCCCTGAGTGGCGGTGCTGTCGACCTGACGCAGGCCGAGGCCGGTGCCTTTCTGCGTCAAACTTTTCTCGCTGAGCTTGTTGAAGTCCGGCAGCGCGTTACGCTGAGCGTCGATGAAGTCCGACACGGTGCCGTCGAGGAACGCGCTGTCGTTGTCCTTGACGTTATTGCCTTCGGGAATCAGGTTTTCGGCGACGATGACCACGGTTTTCGTGGTCTGGTTGGTGTACATCGTGCCCTTGGCGCCTGTCGGGCTGGTCGGCAACGGGTCGGCCACGAAGCCTTTGGGCAGGACGAAGGTGAACTTGCCGTCGAGCATCGAGACTTTCTCGGCGCTGGCGGTTTCTTTGGCCTTGGCCGCTTGAGCGTTGATGGCGCCGAGGCCGGCGACTGCCGCGAGTAAAAGGACAACGGCTTTTTTGCTCAACAGTGACATTCGAATCTCCAAGGGATGGTCGCGCTTAGGCGGGCGATCATCCCATGCAGAGGCCTGGCACTCCAGCCCGGCTCGTCTGAACCCGCCTCCTGAGGTCGGGTATGCACCTTGTGGCGAGGGGATTTATCCCCGCTGGCGTGCGCAGCGCGCCCATCTTTTTTACGACTGCTGCGCAGCCGAACGGGGGATAAATCCCCTCACCACAGGAACGGTTTCAACTTTGAGGTTGGGGCGTTTTAGAGGAAGGAGGTTTTGCCAGCAGCTTGCGGGTAACGCCAAGCATCGCCACTGAAACCGCCACACCCACCGCAAACCCACTCAAGCCCATGCTCGGCAACGTCAGCGCCGACACCAGACAAAACGCCGAAAACGAATACATCCCCGTCGCCGTCGCGCGCAGCAACGCCGCTGTAAACGCCGGCCCGCGCGTCTGCTGGGAAAATACCGCCATCACACTGCCGAGCACCGGGAACACCGCGAGCAAACCGCTCCAGCGTTCACCCACGGTGCTGGCAAGCATCGTCACCACCAGCGTCAACGCCGCGCCGGCAATCATCCGCCAGATCAACTTGTCTGACTTCGGCGCCGTACCCTTCAGCACTGGTTGCACATCCGGAAACAGATAAGGCGAGGCGAGCAGGGCAACCGCCGCCGCCACCACCGAAAACGGCAGCGACGGTGGAATCAGCGACAGCACTAGCGCCAACACTGCCCAGACCGTCATCGATATCGCCAGCGCCCACGGCCAGTTCGCCCGTTGCGCGACCTGCGCATAGGTAATGCAGAAAGCGATCATCGCGAACATCGCCGACAACGCCGCCACCGCCGAATGCGCGGCAAATTGCGGCCCCTGTTCGATGGCGAGGAAAAACAGAATCGGCCCGACCACCACCGGCAACCCCGACAGCCACCCGGCCACGCTCGGCCCCCAGCGCTTGCCCGCCAAAGAAATCAGCAAGAGAAAACCGGGAATCAGCAGCAGTTTGAGGATCAGCACGCAGGTGGCTCCGTCGAGTGAGAGACGCTCACGTTAGCATCGACGAACGGGGATTGCTGCATCGTTGTACAAAAATTGTATACAAAGTGCCTTGCCGGATAGCCAACTATGCTCTGATTATCAGGGCTTGCGGGAGTCGATGCCGCGATGAACAGAACACCGAAGGTGTTACGTGGATGCTGCGGCATAGGCTTGTGGGCCTTGTTGCTCACGCCGACCTGGGCCAATTGGCAGGACGCCGTGCCCGGTGCGCAAATCATCGGCACCGGTGATTTCAGTGTGTTCGGTTTCGATGTCTACAACGCGCGATTGTGGAGTGCCGCGCGACCGCTGGCGGACGGTCAGCCCTTCGCGCTGGAACTGATCTACCGCCGCAACATCTCTCGGGATGATCTGGTCAAGGCCAGTGTCGACGAAATCAAACGCCTGGCCGGCCCCCGTGTCAGCCCGGCACAGCTTGCCGGTTGGCAGATTCAGATGCAGCAATCCTTCGTCGATGTGCAGGCCGGCACGCGCATTACTGGCGTTTATCTGCCGGGGCAGGGCGCGCGGTTTTTTGTCGGGCAACAGTTGCAGCATGAGATCGATGATCCGCAGTTCGCCCGGGCGTTTTTCGACATCTGGCTGGATCCGCGCACACGCAGTCCCGAATTGCGCGAGCAATTGTTGGGCGTGAGTCGATGAAGATCAAAAGATCGCACCTGTAGGAGCTGCCGAAGGCTGCGATCTTTTGATCTTCAACGTGAACGTCTAAGCTGGGTCTTTCCGACTTGTTTCTGGATGTGTGCGTGAAATTCAGTGTGCCCAAAATCGCCACCGCGCCGTTTTGCCCGCCGGAAGTGGCCGGCAGTGTCGCGGTCGACCCCAACGCCCCCTTCTTCAAACGCGTACTGCGTTTCGCCGGCCCCGGTCTATTGGTGTCGATCGGCTACATGGATCCGGGCAACTGGGCGACGGCCATCGAGGCCGGTTCGCGCTTCGGCTACAGCCTGTTGTTCGTGGTGTTGCTGGCGAGTCTGGCGGGCATGGTGGTGCAATGCCTGTGTTCGCGGCTGGGCATCGCCACCGGCCGCGATCTGGCGCAATTGTCCCGCGAACGCTACAGCACGCCGACCGCACGCTTGCAGTGGATATTGGCGGAGATTTCTATCATCGCCACCGACCTCGCCGAGGTGCTCGGATGCGCACTGGCGTTTCACCTGCTGCTCGGTTGTTCGCTGACCTTCGGCATCGCCCTGACCGCGTTCGACACGCTGCTGGTGCTGGCTCTGCAGAACCGTGGATTCCGCCGACTGGAAGCGATCATGTTGGTGCTGGTCGCGACTATCGGCGTGTGTTTCTTCGTTGAACTGGTGCTGATCAAACCCTACTGGCCGGATGTTTTCCAGGGTTTCAAACCCTCATTGTCAGCGATCAGCGACGCCGCGCCGTTGTACCTGGCGATCGGCATTCTCGGCGCGACGGTGATGCCGCATAACCTCTATTTGCATACCTCGATCGTGCAGACGCGAATGATCGGCAAGGATCTGGCGAGCAAGCAGGACGCGGTGAAACTGGCGCGCATCGACACCATCGGTTCGCTGGCGCTGGCGTTGCTGGTCAACGCGGCGATTCTGATTCTCGCGGCAGCGGCGTTTCATCAGTCCGGGCATACCGACGTGGTCGACATTCAGGACGCCTATCACTTGCTCGATCCGCTGGTCGGTGGCGCGCTGGCCAGCGTGTTATTCGGCGTGGCGTTGCTGGCGTCCGGGCAGAGTTCGACCTTCACCGGTACCATCGCCGGGCAGGTGATCATGGAGGGTTATCTCAATCTGCGGATTCCGTGCTGGCAGCGGCGCTTGATCACGCGCGGGCTGGCGCTGATTCCGGCGTTTATTGGCGTGTGGTTGATGGGCGATAACGCGGTGGGGAAACTGTTGGTGATGAGTCAGGTGGTGTTGAGTTTGCAGCTGCCGTTTGCGCTGTATCCGCTGATTCGCATGACCAATGACAAACAGCTGATGGGGCCGTTTGTGAATCGGTGGCCGACGCGGGTGTTGGCGTGGGGATTGTTTGTGGTGATCAGTGGGGCGAATGCCTGGTTGATCCTGCAGTTGGCTGGCTGAATTTTTGTAGTGTTTGGGCTGGCCTCATCGCGGGCAAGCCTTGCTCCTACATTGGATGTGTGAACCCGATCCTGTAGGAGCCGAGCTTGCTCGCGAAGGGGCCGTAACATTCAGAGCAGATTTCGAACAGACAAAAAAAGACCCGGTGCAACCAAAGCTGCACCGGGTTTTTGTTGCCAGCAACCAACGGATGTCGTGGATCCGCCGCCTGCCGTTGAACTCTTGCTTACGCGCGTTCCAGCGCCAGCGCCACGCCTTGACCGCCGCCAATGCACAAGGTCGCCAGACCCTTTTTCGCATCACGCTTGATCATTTCATGCAGCAGCGTCACCAGCACGCGGCAGCCCGATGCACCGATCGGGTGGCCCAGCGCAATAGCGCCGCCGTTGACGTTGACCTTGCTCAGATCCCATTGCAGATCCTTGGCCACCGCCAGCGATTGTGCAGCGAAGGCTTCGTTGGCCTCGATCAGGTCGAGCTGGTCGATGTTCCAGCCAGCCTTGTCCAGGCAGCGCCGAGTCGCCGATACCGGGCCGATGCCCATGATCGCCGGGTCTACGCCCGCGTTGGCGTAAGCGGCGATTTTCGCCAGTACTGGCAAACCGAGGGCTTTGGCTTTTTCCGCGCTCATCAGGATCACAGCGGCAGCACCGTCGTTCAGCGACGAAGCGTTGCCGGCGGTGACACTGCCGTCCTTTTTGAACGCCGGACGCAGTTTCGCCAGCGATTCAGCGGTGGTGTCGCCGCGTGGCTGCTCGTCGACCTTGAATGCCAGCGGATCGCCTTTGCGCTGTGGAATCAGGATCGGCGTGATTTCATCGACAAAGCGACCGGCCTCAATGGCGGCGGCAGCTTTCTGCTGGGACGCGGCAGCAAAGGCGTCCTGCTGTTCGCGGCTGATCTCGTATTTGTCGACGAGGTTCTCGGCAGTGATGCCCATGTGGTAATCGTTGAACGCATCCCACAGACCATCGCTGATCATGGTGTCGACGATTTGCGCGTGGCCCATGCGCAGACCGGTGCGGGCGCCCGGCATTACATAGTTGGACAGGCTCATGTTTTCCTGGCCGCCGGCGATGATCACGTCCGCGTCGCCGCAACGGATTGCTTGCGCGCCGAGGTGCAGGGCCTTGAGGCCCGAGCCACAGACTTTGTTCAGGGTCAGCGCCGGTACCGCGTGTGGCAGGCCAGCCTTGATCGCCGACTGACGCGCGGGGTTTTGACCTGCGCCGGCGGTCAACACCTGGCCCATGATCACTTCATCAACCTGCGCACCGTCCAGACCGGTTTGTTCGAGCAACTGGCGGATCACCGCCGCGCCCAGATCCACCGCAGAAACGCTGGCCAGGGCACCCTGAAAACTGCCGATCGCGGTACGCGTGGCGGCAACAATGACGACGTCTTGCATTTTCGAATTCCTCACTCGGCAGCGAACTGCATTTCCGGTACGTGATCCGGGACGATCAGTTTACCAGCGGTTTTGGCAACGATTTCCTCGACGCTGACGCCAGGTGCGCGTTCCTTGAGGACAAAAGCGCCATTTTCGATTTCCAGGTAGGCGAGGTCGGTCAGTACACGCTTGATGCAGCCGGCACCGGTCAACGGCAGGCTGCATCTGGACAGCAGCTTGGACTCACCATCTTTCGACGCGTGGGTCATGATCACGATGATGTTGTCGGCGCCCGCCACCAGATCCATCGCGCCGCCCATGCCCTTGACCAGTTTGCCGGGGATCATCCACGAAGCGATGTTGCCTTCAACGTCCACTTCGAACGCGCCAAGCACGGTCAGGTCGACGTGGCCGCCGCGGATCATCGCGAAGGATTCGGCGGAGTTGAAAATCGACGCGCCGATGCGTGCCGTCACGGTCTGCTTGCCGGCGTTGATCATGTCGGCATCGATGGTTTCTTCAGTCGGAAACGGGCCCATGCCGAGCAGGCCGTTTTCCGATTGCAGCATGACTTCCATGCCTTCAGGAATGTAGTTGGCGACCAGGGTCGGAATGCCGATGCCGAGGTTCACGTAGAAGCCGTCCTGCATTTCGCGGGCGACGCGCTGAGCCATTTGTTCGCGGGAAAGTGCCATGTTGTTATTCTCCGTCAGCCTGAATTATTTGCGGATGGTGCGCTGTTCGATGCGTTTTTCGAACGTGCCGCAAATGACCCGATCGACGTAGATGCCCGGGGTGTGAATCTGCGTCGGATCCAGCTCGCCGGGTTCGACGATTTCCTCGACTTCGACCACGGTGATTTTGCCGGCGGTCGCGGCCAGCGGGTTGAAGTTCTGCGCGGTGTGACGGTAAACGACGTTACCGAAATGGTCGGCTTTCCAGCCTTTGACGATGGCGAAGTCGCCGGTGATGGATTCTTCCATCAGGTACTTGCGGCCCTTGAATTCACGCACTTCCTTGCCATCGGCAACTGGAGTGCCGACGCCGGTGGCGGTGAAGAAGGCCGGAATGCCGGCACCGCCCGCGCGCATTTTTTCAGCGAGGGTGCCTTGCGGGGTCAGGATGACTTCGATTTCGCCTTTGAGCAGTTGCTCTTCGAACAGTTTGTTTTCGCCGACGTAGGAGGCGATCACTTTGCTGATCTGGCGATCGGTGAGCAGCACGCCGAGGCCGAAACCGTCGACGCCGCAGTTGTTGGAAACGACGGTGAGGTCGCGGGTGCCCTTGCGTTTGATCTCGGCGATCAGGTTTTCCGGAATGCCGCACAGACCAAAGCCGCCGGCGATGACGGTCATGCCGTCCTCAAGCCCGGCCAGGGCTTCCTCGTAAGAACTCACGCGCTTGTCGAAACCTGCCATATGCACCTCTTTTATTATTTGCGGGCGGCTGGCTAGCCGAATGGTTGGAGTGTCGCGCTGGGGGATATATTTGTTAAGTTGATTTTTAAGGTTGATTGATTGATAAAGCTCAATAATCGCCACGTTATGGCTGATCGTTCCCACGCTCCGCGTGGTAGCGCCTCCATGGACGCTCCGCGTCCAGTGACGCAGAGCGTCACGGGGCTGCATTCCCACGCGGAGCGAGGGAACGATCATGCATCGGGTTTCATGCTCAGAGGTTTTATTATGACCATTAAGCAGATCCGCGCCTTTCTCGCCGTGGCGCAGAGCCTCAGTTTCGCTGTGGCCTGCGAGCGCCTGCACCTGTCGCAATCGGCGTTGAGCCTGACCATCAAGGCCTTGGAAGAAGGTTTGGGCGGGCGCCTGTTCAGCCGCAACACACGCAACGTTGCGCTGACCCCGGAGGGTGAATCGCTGCTGCCATTGGCGCGACGGCTGATCGCCGATTGGGACAACGCCGAAGACGAAATGCGCCAGCGCTTCAGCCTGCAACGCGGGCGCGTGACGCTGGCGGCGATGCCGTCGTTTGCCGGCAACTTGCTGCCGCCGATCCTCAAGACCTTTCGTGCGCGCTATCCGAACGTCAACGTCACGGTCAACGACGTGATCAACGAGCAAGTGCTGGAGATGGTGCGCGATCGTCAGGTCGAGTTGGGCGTGGCGTTCGAGCCGATGCAGAACACCTCGATGACCTTCACGCCGCTGTATATGGATCGCTTCGTCGCCGTAGTACCGAAGGATTCGCCGCTGGCCCGGCTTAGCGAGATCGATTGGCAAACGTTGTTGCAGGAGCCGTTCATTACCTTGCAACGACCCTCGACGGTGCGGGTGATGCTTGAAGAACACTTGCAGGCGCGCGGGATGAAATTGCCGGTGGAGTTTGAGAGTCATCAACTGGCGACGGTGGGACGCATGGTGGCCAGTGGGTTGGGAGTGAGCGCGGTGCCGGCGTTGTGTGCCGAGCAGATGCAGGAACTGGGTGCGCATTGTTTGACGTTGATTGATTCGGTTGAGCGGGCGATTGGCGTGCTGACGGAACCGGGGAATGAACGCTCGGCGGCGGCGCAGGCGTTGTTCGATATTCTCCAACAGGAAAACCTCGCGGCGCGCCTGTCTCCCTGATCGCCCCAACTCCCTGTAGGAGTGAGCCTGCTCGCGATTGCTGTTTAACAGTCAGCATCTAGGGTGCCTGACACACCGCTATCGCGAGCAGGCTCACA
>NZ_JASCPK010000163.1:0-12697 GCF_029959385.1 Pseudomonas sp. PS01303 | reverse complement strand
CGATAGCGGTCTGTCTATGAAACATGTATCGGCTGACAGACCGCTATCGCGAGCAGGCTCACTCCTACAATGAGATTGTGGTGGGCCTACTTCTGATGCGCCCGATCAAACCATTCCAGCGCCGTACGCCAGATACAAATCCCCAGAAAATACGCCGACATCAACAACCAAAGTCCCATCACCAACGGGTTGATCACCGGGTGGTTGAGCACCAGCGACAAGCTGCACAGCAGCCAGATTGCCGTCACCGCAATGTTGATCGGCATAAACCGGCGCACGCGGAATGGATGCAAAAACTTCATCCGAGTCACCGTCAACAGCGCCAGCCCGATCACCGTCAAAAACGTGATCCAAGGCCCCGGGCCGATGATGTACAAACACAGCGCCACCACATTCCACGCCGCCGGAAACCCGACAAAGTAGTTGTCTTTGCTCTTCATATTGACGTTGCAGAAGCAGAACAACGACGACACCAGAATCAGCGACACGGTCAGCAGCAGGGTGTAATCCGGCAGCGGAATATAGCGATAGATAAACAGTGCCGGAATAAATACGTAGGTCAGGTAATCGATCACCAGATCAAGGATCGAGCCGTCGAAACTCGGCAGCACCGATTGCACATTGACCTTGCGCGCGAGGGCGCCGTCGAGGCCGTCGACGATCAGCGCCACGCCCAGCCACATCAGGCAATGGGTCGGCTGATTTTCCAACAGGGCGAGGGTGGCAAGGAAAGCAGTGACCACGCCGGTCGCGGTAAAACCATGGGCGCCCCATGCTTTGAGCCTGGCGATGTGTACGGTCGATATCACGGGGGCGTTCTCCAGAAAGTGAAGCAAGCCGGGTATCACCCTTGAGTGGCAAGGGCGCCGGCAAACCGGGTCGGGGTTGCAGCTATCGACCGGTCTGGCCGGAATAAGGTTCACCACCCTTGAATCTTAGCTGGCCGATGGAAAAATTCCCGGGGCAAACCGGCGAGGGCCTTGAGTGTCGGCCAAACGGTGCTGGCGCTATGGCCGCAGGGGTCTAGAGTTGCCAGACGCAGTCACTGCCAATGTCTGAGGATGACGCCATGAACACCACTGATTTACTCGAACAACTGTTGCGAGGCCAGGCCTCGGCGGGACAACAAAGTAACGCCTCGGCCGGTGGCGGTCTGGGCGGGCTCGGGGGCTTGCTGGGTGGTCTGCTTGGTGGCGGCTCGGGCGCGGCCAGCGGCGGCGGGTCTGCCGGCGGTCTAGGCGGACTGGGCGGTTTGCTCGGTGGATTGCTCGGCGGCGGTTCGGCTGGCGGTGGTGGGTTGGGCGGCGCCTTGGGTGGCGCGCTGGGCGGCGGTGGCGGCACGCAAAGTCGTTCCGGCGGCGGCACCAATTACGCGGCACTGGCATCGCTGGGGATGATGGCGTACCAGGCGTATCAAGCCTGGCAACGCAGCCAGGCCAGCGCGGCGCCACAACAGATTCCACAAACGGCCAACCTGCTCGCGGGCCCGGACGTCGAAGAACACAGCCACGCAGTGCTGCGCGCCTTGATCGCAGCGGCCAAGGCCGACGGGCGCATCGATGAATCGGAAAAACACCTGATCAGCGCAGAAATCGGCAAGCACACCGATGATCCGCAATTGCAGCAATGGCTCGACGCCGAAGTCGCCAAACCGCTGGACGCCAGTGAAGTTGCGCAGTCAGCAAACGGTGACCCCGCCATCGCGGCCGAAATGTATCTGTCCAGCGTGTTGCTGGTGGATGACCAGCAGGATGCCGAACGCAGCTATCTGGATGAACTGGCAGCAGCGTTGCAGATCGATCCGGATTTGCAGGTGCATCTCGAGCAACAGGCCAAAGGGCAGGCGTAACCACAGTCAAAAATCGCGGCCCCGGGAAGCTTTCTATCTAGGCTGACCGGGCCGTCCGTCCGGGCAATTTTCACGTCGATTGAATTTTTCACAGGCGCGACGCCTCTGCTGCTGTAGAGGCGCGTGAACAGCGTCCTGCCAATCGACCGAGAAAACTGCCATGACTGTCCTGACACGCCTGCAATCCACACCAGCCCAGCCGCAAGCGATCAACCCTGCCGGGAATGTTCGGTTCATTTACGAAGCGCTGCTCAAGGATGAAAATCCGCAGGCGTTGGCGCAGTCATTCCTGCACGAGCAACTGCACAATGCCGGGCAACTTCCGGATACGCTGCCGCAAGACCCGACAACGTGGCACGCCTGGGTGGCCGAACATTGCACCGATGTCGCGCAGCAATACGCCGAATATCTGCAACAACGTAAAGCCGGCGGGCCTCGGCAATTCTTCACCTGCAAGGCGCAGGCGCTGTACTTTCTGCAAGCAGTGGCGCCGACCAAACTGGTCGACGGCGCGTGGTTGTATGGCTTGCTGGCGCAGTGGCAGGATCCGCGTTTCGCCGGTTTGCTCACTACCTATCTGGAAGAACTCGGCGACGGCAACCCCGCGCAAAACCATGTGGTGATCTACCGCAAACTCCTTGCCGAACACGACTTGCAGGACAGCGCCGCGATCGCCGATGAACACTACCTGCAAGGCGCGTTGCAACTGGCGCTTGGCATTGCCGGTGTCGATTGCTTGCCAGAAGTGATCGGCTACAACCTGGGTTACGAGCAGCTGCCATTGCACCTGCTGATCACTAGTTACGAACTCAGCGAGCTGGGCATCGATCCCTACTATTTCACTTTGCACGTGACCATCGACAACGCCAGCACCGGCCATGCACAAAAAGCCGTGCAGGCGGTGCTCGACCTGTTGCCACTGGAGGCCGATCGCGCCGATTTTCTGCGTCGTGTATCGCTCGGTTATCGCCTTAATGATCTGGGGCAGGGCAGTCGCGCGATCATCGAAGGCTTCGACCTTGAGCGTGAATTGTTGGCGATGCTTGAGCGCAAGCGGCCGTTCGGCCAGCACATGCATTCCGACTACTGCCGCTTTGAAGGCCAGACCGTGAATCAATGGCTGTCGACACCTGAGCAATTGCCCGGCTTCATGCAAGCGCTGCAGGACAAAGGCTGGATCAAACGCAACGAAGACCCGCAGAACAGCCGCTTTTGGCAACTGATCGCGGGCGATGGTGCGGCGATGTTCGGCGTGTTCAATGCCTATGAAAAACAACTGGTGCATGACTGGATTGCCGGCGATTGGAAATCCTCCGAAAAGCCGAAAGTCGCTCGGCGCCGGCCTCAAACGGCGGCATCGATCGCGGTGCCCGAGCAGGATCCCGATGTGCAGCAACTGAACGCGGCGTTGCAAGGTCAGGACTGTCTCAAGCAAATCGCGACGCTGATTCCGTGGCTCGCCCCGGATCGCCATGCACACCCGGCCGGGTTGCTCGCCACCCGACGATTCATCGAACTCAAATCACGCCAGCCGTAAGGAAATTTTCAATGAGTCAGGAAGAACAATTCAGCAGCCATGATCTGGCGCTACTGCAACTGGGCCGGCGCCTTCAGGCCGATGGCTACCGTTTCATCACCCCGACGCCGCTGACGCATCAGCGCGTCAATCAGCGCGACGAAGGGCAAATGGCTGACAGCCTGCGTGATGTGTTTGGCTGGTCGCGGCCGTTCGAACCCGGTTTGCTCTCCGCCGACGAACAGCGCCAGTTACAGGAGGCGCAAGTCATCGACACCTACGAAGGCCAGCTGAAAAGTCGCGTGCGCTGGTCGAGCCTGGATGATCTGTTGTTCGTGCATTCGGCGTTCCCGACCGACGCGGCGGACTCGGTGTTCTTCGGCCCTGATACTTACCGTTTCGCCCAGATGATCCACGCTCATCTGCAACAGAACTTCGCCCCGATCCATCGCGCGGTCGACATCGGTTGTGGCGCGGGCGTCGGTGCGATCGTGATCGCCCGAGCCCGTCGCGAGGCGCAAGTCCTGGCGCTGGATATCAACCCCGCCGCGCTGCGCCTGACTGCAATTAACGCGGCGCTGGCGGAAGTCGCCAACGTTGAAGTTCACGCCAGTGATCTGTTGCAAGGCGTAGAGGGCGAGTTCGATCTGATCGTCGCCAATCCGCCGTACATGGCCGATCCGGCGGAGCGCGCCTATCGCCATGGCGGTGGAACACTTGGCGCGGGACTTTCGCTGCGCATTGTCGAGCAGGCGCTGAATCGACTGGCCCCCGGCGGTTCGCTGCTGCTCTACACCGGTGTGGCGATGGTCGATGGCCGTGATCCATTCCTCGACACGGTGCTGCCGCGACTCGATGAAAAACGCTTCGCCTGGACGTACCGTGAAATCGATCCGGATGTCTTTGGTGAAGAGCTGCTGAACCCCGGATATCAACGGGTTGACCGGATCGCCGTGGTGGCGCTGACCGTCTCCCGAATGGGCTGAAATCAGGCAGGTACACGATGAACAGGAACCTCGACGACTACAACCGCATGCGCGATTTCTCGGCAACCTCGGAACCGGCGGCAGTCAAACGCTCGGGCCGCAAAACCGCCGCCGAGCACGCCTTGCAGTTCTGCATCCAGAAGCACGACGCTTCGCACCTGCATTATGACTTTCGCCTGGAACTCGATGGCGCGTTGAAGAGTTGGGCAGTGCCGAAGGGGCCGTCGCTGGATCCCAAGGTCAAGCGCCTGGCGGTGCACGTCGAGGATCATCCGCTGGACTACGCGACCTTCGAGGGCAGCATTCCCGAAGGGCATTACGGCGCGGGCGATGTGATTGTCTGGGATCGCGGCGTGTGGATTCCGCAGGAGGATCCGCAACAGGCCTACGCGAAAGGCAAGCTCAAGTTCGAGCTGCAAGGCGAGAAACTCGGCGGGATCTGGAATCTGGTGCGCACGCACATGCCGGGCAAAAAGGAGCAGTGGTTCCTGATCAAACATCAGGACGGCGCGGCGCGGCCTCAGGATGATTACGACGTTCTGGTCGCTGAGCCGGACAGCGTGTTGAGCGAACGCACCCTCGTCGACAAACCGAAACTCGCCGCCGAGCAAAGCAAACCGGTGAAGAAACCCGCCGCCAAATCGCGCAAAAAAGCCACCGGCACGCTGACGGGCGCGCATAAAGCCAAGCTGCCGGCGCAGCTCAAACCCGAATTGGCCACACTGGTCGACAGCGCGCCTGAAGGGCAGTGGAGCTACGAAATCAAATTCGATGGCTACCGGATCATGGCGCGGATTGATCACGACCAGGTGCAACTGTTCACCCGCAACGGCCACGATTGGACGCACAAGTTGCCGCAACAGGCCGAAGCGTTGGCCGCGCTGGGTCTGGAATCGGCTTGGCTGGACGGCGAAATGGTCGTCGCCAATGAACATGGCGTGCCGGATTTTCAGGCGCTGCAAAATGCTTTCGAGGCTGGGCGCAGCGGCAACATTCTCTACTACCTGTTTGATCTGCCCTATCTCAACGGCGTCGACTTGCGTGAGGTGCCGGTTGAAGAGCGCCGTGCCGCGCTGGCGACCATCCTCGGCGCGCAGAAAAATCCGCTGCTGCGCTATTCCGAAGCCTTCGACGAAACCCCGGATGCATTGCTCAACAGCGCCTGTCAGATGCAGATGGAAGGCCTGATCGGCAAACGCCTCGGCTCGCCTTACGTGTCGCGACGCAGCGGTGACTGGATCAAACTGAAGTGCAAGCATCGGCAGGAATTTGTCGTCGTCGGCTACACCGATCCGAAAGGTTCGCGCAGTGCCTTCGGTGCCTTGCTGCTCGGTCTGCATGATCGCGACAGCGGCGAGTTGCGTTACGCCGGTAAGGTTGGCACGGGCTTCAACGAAGCGACGCTGAAAAGCATTCTGGCGCAACTGAAACAGTTGCAGGTGAAGAAGGCTGCCGTGATCAATCCGCCGAGCGGTTTCGAGGCCAAAGGCGTGCACTGGCTCAAACCGAAATTGCTGGCCGAAATCGCCTTCGCTGAAATGACCAAGGACGGCTCGGTGCGCCACGCCGTGTTCCATGGTTTGCGCGATGACAAACCGGCCAAGGACATCACTGAGGAGCGAGCGAAACCGGTGAAGACTTCAGAGACGAAATCCGCAGCGCAAAGCCCTGCGAAAAAACCGGCGAAAAAAGTGCCCGCGGAAAAGGCTGAGACTGCGCCGTCGCAACTCGGTCTGGCCAACGGCAAGGTTCGCATTACTCACCCGGATCGGGTGATCGACGCGGTCAGCGGCACGACCAAAATGCAACTGGCCGAGTATTACGCGAGCGTCGCCGAATGGATTCTGCCGCAACTCAAGGATCGCCCGGTGGCGCTGGTGCGCGCGCCGGATGGCATTGCGGGTGAACTGTTCTTCCAGAAGAACGCCGAGCGCTTGGCGATCCCCGGCATCAGCACGCTGGACAAAGACGTCACCGGCCAACCGGTGATGCTGATCAACAACGCCGAAGCACTGATCGGCGCGGTGCAGATGAGCACGGTCGAGTTGCACACCTGGAACGCGACCACGGTGGATCTGGATAAACCCGATCGCTTCGTGCTCGACCTCGACCCTGATCCGGCGCTGCCGTGGAAGAGCATGGTCGAAGCCACCGCGCTGACCTTGACCGTGCTCGATGAACTCGGCTTGAAAGCGTTTCTGAAAACCAGTGGCGGCAAGGGTATTCACTTGGTGGTGCCGATCACGCGCAAGCTCGGCTGGGATGAAGTGAAGGATTTCAGCCACGCGATTGTCAGCCATATGGCCAAACTGTTGCCGGATCGATTTTCGGCGGTGTCCGGGCCGAAAAACCGTGTCGGGCGGATCTTCATCGACTACCTGCGCAACGGCCTCGGCGCCACCACCATCTGCACTTACTCGGCGCGTACGCGCGAAGGGCTACCGGTGTCGGTACCGCTGTTTCGTGAAGAGGTTGGGGAGATCAAGGGCGGCAACCAATGGAACGTGCATAACGTCCACGAACGGTTGGCCGAGGTTGGCGATGAGCCTTGGGCTGACATGAAGAAAACCCGGCAGAGCATCACCGCCGAGATGCGCAAACGAGTCGGCATGAAAAAGTGATCAGGTGTCGCGCAGCAAGTCGTGGGCGTTAAGCAATTCAAAAGCGATTTCGGGGTTGTTGTTCAGGCCCCGTCGAATCGCCGTTGGAATCGACTTGCGCGTTTTGCGGCACAGACCTGGCAGCGCGTCGATTTCGATCTCGATGCCGAGCATGGTGCGCACTTCGTGAAAACCCGGTGAAACGTCGACGCGAATGCCCAACTGCTCGAACATGCGTTTTTGCAGGTGCCGGAGGTCGTCGAGGTTTTTCAGTTTTTCGAGGCGCGCGAGCAGGACTTTTTCTTCCTCGCGGGTCAGGCGCAGGATGCGCACATCCGCGCCGGGCGTGTCCAGCAACGGGTCGCGCCCGCAATCGCAGGCGCCGGGTGGGCAGGGGGAGCGCAAAGGCGCAGTCGTCGTCATGGCCTCCATCATAGAGGCCGTCGGACAGTTTTGCCTATGCGCCTTCAGCGGCCATCCATCGGCTGCTTGCTCCGTGCTGGTTACTGATTCAGGCCTTCGTAATGCACCAGAATGGCGTTGGCGAGGTCTTCATCGCTGGCGTTGATGCCGGGATTTTCCTGACGAACCTGTTGCAACACCGACTCAAGATAAACCCCGCGAATGGCTCCGCCGCTGGCGACAAAGGCAGACAAGTCGTCACGCGCCGGGATCACCATTTTGTGATCCTTGAAAGTCGAGTACAGCGAAGCGGAAACGCCGGCCGAAGTGGCTACATCCCCCGCATCGACCTTGGCCATAGCGGAGCCGACTGGCAGGCATAAGAGTAAAGAAGAAACGAGCAATAACTTGCGCATGACGGGGTTCCTCCACAAGCGCTAAGCAAAAAGGGAAGGACTGCATAATGTGAGAGGTGCGCGGAGGGCGGGAGTTCCGTGAGGCGTTAATTCTGCAGACGCGGGCACGCCATGGCGGGTGCCCGGTCTTGACGCGAGTTCTATCAAATCACGCCACAGGCCATGCGATCACCGCCACCACCGAGGGGTTTTGGCATGTCGGAATGGTTGTCGCCACCGGCATGAATCATCAGCGCGTGGCCTTTGATCTCGGAGATTTTTTTCAGGCGCGGCGCCAGCACCGGGTAGTTGGCGATACCGTCAGCGGTCACGTACACCGCCGGCAGGTCACCGAGATGGCCGTCAGCGTATGGGCCGAGGTGCTTGCCGGATTTCTGCGGATCGAAGTGCCCGCCAGCTGCCAGTGCCGCGCCTTTGACGCCGTCCTTCATGCCCGGCTCGCAACTGCCGTTTTCGTGCACGTGAAAACCGTGCACGCCGGCCGGCAGGGATTTCAGATCAGGGGTAAACAACAGGCCATATGGCGTCTCACTGACGGTAATCGAGCCGATCGCCTGCGGTGCACCGTCGGCGCTGACCAGATTGATCGCGACTTTTTCCGTCGCTGCCTGAGCAGTGCCGATTGCGAAGGTGCCGAGCAGACCTAACCACAATGCGCGTTTCATAAGCGTTTCCTTGTGCTGCATGAGTTTTCAGAACGACGGACTCAATAGTCTGCCGGCATTAACCGGCGATGAAAGCCATGTCCGCGTGCGTTGAAAAGTGAGACTTGCCGCTCAAACTGAAAGTTTTATCGCCGTTGCCCTGCGCGCAGACATCTGCCGACACGCTCTGGCGCGGCAGACCGGCACAAATAGGCTTAACTCTAGGACTGACAGGCCTTTACCGGCGTCCCCCAAGGAGAAACCCACGGTGTCGATCAAACTGCGTTTAGTGTTGCTGATTGTTACCAGTCTGCTGACGGCATTGCTCGTGAGTCTGGTCAGTTACGTCGGTAACCTGCACATGGCCTCGGCGGTGAGCGACAACGCGGTGAGCATGAGCGCGCTGCGCAACCACATGGAAGCGGACATGATGCACGACGCCCTGCGTGCCGACGTCTATTCGGCAATGTTGGTGGGGCTGGGCAAAAGCACCAGCACGCCGGCCGAGGCACGCAGTTCGATCGAGGAGCATGCGCGGCATTTTCGTGAAGTGCTGGAAGAAAACCTGAAACTGCCGATCAACCCGACGTTGCGATCGGCGCTGGAGCAGATCAAACCGAGCCTTGAAACTTACATCAATGCCGGGGAACGCATTGTCGGCCTGGCGCTGGATAACCCGGACGCCGCGCAGCAGGAGCTGGGTACGTTCAATTCGGCCTTCAGTCAACTGGAAACGCAGATGGCCGCGTTGAGTGAATTGATTGAAGCCAATACCCGTGAGACCAGCGCTGGCACCGAAGCCGCGATCCGCAATGCCAATATTGCCCTCGGCGTGGTCTTACTGGCGGGGCTGTTGCTGCTTTTGGTCGAGGGACGCTGGGTGATCAGCAGCATTCTCGGGCCGTTGAAAACCGCCAGCCGCATCGCCGAAAGCATCGCCCACGGCAACCTCAGCGAGCCGATCTCCGAACCGACCGGCAAGGATGAAGCGAGTGCCTTGATTCGCACGCTGGCGACCATGCAGCGCGATTTGCGCAACATGATCGACGTGGTGCGCAGCAACGCCCACGGCGTCAGCGGCATGAGTGAGCAACTCAGCCACGGCTGCCATCAAGTCGCCGACAGCAGCCAGCAACAAAGCGTCGCCGCCAGCACCATGGCCGCTGCCGCCAGCCAGATGACCGCGAGTATCGAGGAAATCACTCGCCACGCCGAACGCGCCCTGAGCATGGCCAATCAGGCAGAAAACCTGGCGAAGGAGGGCGGCGGGGTGATTCATCAAGTGGTCAGCGATATGGACGACATTGCTCGTTCGGCGCAACAGTCGGCGCAAGTGATCCGCACGCTGGATCAGGAGTCCGAAGGCATTTTCAACATTATCCAAGTGATCAAAAGCATCGCCGACCAGACCAATTTACTGGCGCTTAACGCTGCGATCGAAGCGGCGCGGGCGGGCGAACAGGGTCGTGGTTTTGCCGTGGTGGCGGATGAAGTGCGCAGTCTGGCGGCACGCACCAGTGCCTCGACCCAGGAAATTGCTGCGATGGTCGCACGCATTCAACACAGCACTCGCGAGGCGGTGAGCAGCATGGAGGCGGGTGTGGCGCAGGTCGACAAGGGCATGGCGGTGACGGCGGAGGTGGAGCGGGCGATCCGCGAGATTCTGGAGGCGACGTTGAGTACCACGCAGTTGGTCAACGACATTACCCGCACGATTGGTGAACAGAGCTTGGCCAGTAACGAGATTGCGCATCAGGTCGAGATGATTGCGGGGATGTCCGAGGGCAATAGCCGGGTGATCGGGCAGACGGCGACGACTACGGATGAGCTGTCGAGTCTGGCGGGGCAGTTGGCGCAGTCTGTGGATCGGTTTCGGTTGTAACAGAGTTTTGCAGTGATTGAGCGGCCGCTTTCGCGAGCAAGCTTTGCTCCTACGGGGATCGTTGATACCCGCTTTTCGTAGGAGCAGAGCTTGCTCGCGAAGAGGCCAGCTTAATCACCCGCTACTTCAATCCCTGCCCCAAAGTTCATGTTCACCCCCCATCTGCCGATAAGCCCCTGAACGCAAAAGGACTATCAAGTCGGGAACAGACGCGCGGGTTTGTCCTGACGTGATATTCTTCGCGCCAACTTGGTTTGACCTAATTCAGTCTGCTTGCCGCGTGGCGAGCCGACGGAATCCCTGTCGCTCAAGTAGCTGATGCCAATAATGATAAGAAACCAGTTCAGAAGGGACATTAACTGAGGTCGATGCGGTACGTCGGCCTTGTGTGCCCACCCGTCAAAATTGCAGTGTGCCGGAATCTGCGACGCCAGCCTGAGCGTCACCAAAGCGGATCGCATGCTGATAACAGCGACGGGCGGAAGGCGTTTTATCATAGGTGCTACGGATGTTTAAGAAAGTGAACACAGCTCTGCTGGGGCTGGCTTTGGCGATGGGGATGTCGTCCGCCAATGCTGAAGAAGCAAAGAAAGTCGACGTGCTGTTGATCGGCGGCGGCATCATGAGCACCACCCTGGGTGTGTGGATCAATGAGCTGGAGCCAAGCTGGTCGATGGAAATGGTCGAGCGCCTCGACGGCGTCGCCCTCGAAAGCTCCAACGGCTGGAACAACGCCGGTACCGGTCACTCGGCTCTGGCTGAGCTGAACTACACCCCGGAAGATGACAAAGGCAACGTGACGATCCCGAAAGCTGTCGAGATCAACGAAGCGTTCCAGGTGTCCCGTCAGTTCTGGGCCTGGCAGGTTCAGCAAGGCGTTCTGAAGAACCCTCGCTCGTTCATCAACACCACACCGCACATGAGCTTTGTGTGGGGTGATGACAACATCAAGTTCCTGAAAAAGCGCTACGAAGCCCTGCAAGCGAGCCCGCTGTTCGCCGGCATGCAGTACTCCGAAGACCCGGCTGTGATCAAGAAGTGGGTTCCGCTGATGATGGAAGGGCGTGACCCGAACCAGAAAATCGCGGCCACCTGGAGCCCGCTGGGTACCGACATGAACTTCGGCGAAATCACCCGCCAGTTCGCTGCCCACCTGCAAACCAAGCCTAACTTCGATCTGAAACTGTCGAGCGAAGTCCAGGACATCACCAAGAATGCCGATGGCACTTGGCGCGTCAGCTACAAAAACCTGAAAGACGGCAGCAAAACCGAAACCGACGCCAAGTTCGTGTTCATCGGCGCGGGCGGCGGTGCACTGCACCTGCTGCAGAAGTCGGGCATTCCTGAAGCCAAGGAATACGCTGGCTTCCCGGTTGGCGGCTCGTTCCTGGTGACCGATAACCCGACCATCGCTGAACAGCACCTGGCCAAGGCCTACGGTAAAGCCTCGGTTGGCGCACCACCGATGTCCGTTCCGCACCTGGACACCCGTGTTCTGGACGGCAAGCGCGTCATCCTGTTTGGCCCATTCGCGACCTTCAGCACCAAGTTCCTCAAAGAAGGCTCGTACCTGGACCTGCTGACCAGCACCACCACCCACAACATCTGGCCTATGACCAAGGTCGGCATCAAGGAATACCCGCTGGTCGAGTACCTCGCTGGCCAACTGATGCTGTCGGATGAAGACCGTCTGAACGCGCTGAAGGAATACTTCCCGAACGCCAAAGCCGAAGACTGGCGCCTGTGGCAAGCCGGCCAACGCGTGCAAATCATCAAGCGTGATGAAGCCGCTGGCGGCGTGCTGAAACTGGGTACCGAAATCGTTGCGGCACAAGACGGCTCCATCGCCGGCCTGCTGGGCGCATCGCCAGGCGCGTCGACCGCTGCACCGATCATGCTGAGCGTGTTGCAGAAAGTCTTCAAAGACAAAGTGGCTAGCCCAGAGTGGCAAACCAAGCTGCACCAGATCGTGCCGAGCTACGGCACTCAGCTGAACAGCGATCCAGCGAAAGTGGCCGAAGAGTGGGCTTACACCGCCAAGATCCTCGAACTGCCGACACCTCCAGTGATCGGTCAGGCTTCTGCTCCGGCTGCACCTGCGGCTGAAAAAGCTGAAGCACCGAAGGAAAACGCTGCACGTGACATGGCTCTGTAATTAGACCCCTGACACACAAAGCCCACTGCACCGGCGACGGTCAGTGGGCTTTTTTTATCCCTCTATATCCTTTTGTATTCCCTGTATTCCCTGTATCCCCTGTAGGAGCTGCCGAAGGCTGCGATCTTTTGATCTTGTTTTAGAATCAAAAGATCGCAGCCTTCGGCAGCTCCTACAGAATTGTTTCGGTGTTCAGACGTTCAGATGTTCAGATGTTCAGATGTCAGGGTTTCGCGGAGGCTAGATA